>CAIZKT010000360.1:0-11592 GCA_903933565.1 uncultured Victivallales bacterium
CGTCATATCGCCTTGGGCGTTGAGGCAAGTGAGGTTGACCTCGCGTCCGTCCAGTCGGCCTTGTTGCTTGAAGCCGTTCTCGATGCCGCGCCAGGTGTCCTCGGAGAACTGGGCGTCGTTGTAGCGCACGACGCGGATTTCCCAGGGCCGGCTGGGGGCGCTGGGCGGCGGCGGAGCGGCTGCTGCGGCGACTCCCGGCGCCGCGGCGGCGGCGACCGCGACCTGAGCCTGGGCGCGCAGTTCTGCCGGGATGGACCAGCCCGCGAACTCCCTCACCAGGGCTTCATCGATCGCCAACACCTCGGGGACGAGGTTCTCCACGCCAAACGTTTGGGGAGAGGCCCCGCGCAGGATTTTTCCGGCCATTTCACCCGCCGCCAATCCCACCGCATGGTAGGAGGCGCCCAGGCCAAAGAGGGCGCCCTTGGTCGTGTCGACCGGGTCATTGGTGAACACGGGTACGCGCACGGCGCGGGCGGCGGAGACGATGGCACCGATGGCGGAGATGGCCACGTTGTCACCGCCCTCCCAGATGGCCTCGGCGCCCTGGGCCAGGATCGCGCGGACGGCCTCGGGCACTTCCGAGGTATTGCTGGCGCTGGCCTCGACGAGTTTGATCTCGAGTTCCTTGCAGGCGGCGCGCGCCTTCTTGACACAGGCCTCGGAGTTGCTCTCGCCCGGATTCCAGACCGTGCCGAGGGTGTGCAAGGCCGGGTTCATCTGGCGGGCGATGCGGATGGCGTGCTCGACCGGCTGAAAGGTGCCCACGCCGACGAGGTGCGCCGGATGCTGGTCGGGCTTTGGCCCGGCGATGCCGACACCGGAGCCGTAGGGGTCGGTCACGGCCGCGAAAACATGAACGGCACGTCTGGCCGTGTTGGCCTTGGCTACCGTCTGCATGGCTAGGGTGCTGGCGGTCAGCACCAGGTCATAGGAGCCCCCGGCCAGCTCCTGCGCCATGGTGTTGCCGGTGGCGCCGTCGCCTGAGGCGTTGAGGAGGCGAATCTCGGCGGTGCGGCCGTTCTCGAAGCCCTGCTGCCGCAGTCCCTCGAGCATTCCCGCCACGGTATGGTCAAGCAGATCGGTCGAGAACCACTGCAGCACAGCCAGGCGGGGCAGCGCCTTGGCGACCGGGCGGGCGCTCTGCCGACGGCCCAGGTCGGAGAGCAGTAACAGTCCTGACGCCAGGAGGATCAGCGTCAGTCCCAGCCAGATGCTTTTCAGCAGTTTGAGCATAGCCCGCATTTCCTGCCGGTGACCTAATCAGGCGGGCTCGCCGCCGAGGCTTTTCACGATGGTGACCAGGTTATGGTCGCGTTCGCGGCGATAGGAGAAGTGGTTCATGGTCTTACGGATGAAATGGATGCCCAGGCCACCAATCTGGCGGTGTTCGATGGGCAGTGTGGTATCCGCTTCGGCGCGCGCGGTGGGATCGAAGGGCCGACCGTCGTCCTCGACCTCGATCCGCCACTGGTCCGGGTAGCGCCAGAGGCGTAGTTCGATCTGGTGTTCGGCGCTGTCCGCGTAGGCATAGGAGATGACGTTGACCACCCACTCTTCGAGGGCCAGGTTGAGGCTCATCAGCAGTGCTGGCGAGACGCTTTGCACCTCGCCCTGTTCCTCGATCCAGGCGGCCAGGCGGCCGATTTCCTCGACCTGGTTACGCAGGCTGAGACTGGCGTCGGGCGCGGCTGCGGCGGGCGGCTCGAGTTGCGGGGTGGCGGTGGTCGCGATGGGCAGGGCGCGGTAGCGCACCGCCAGGGCGGTGATATCGTCCGACTGCTCGGCCCCGGCGGCGTGCGTGTGAACGGCGGCGGCGAGGCCCGCCAAGAACGGTTTGGCGCCCTGCTGGCCGTCGCGCCGAATGTGTGCCAGTAAGCCCTCTTCCTCGAACATGACATTGGCGGGGTTCATGGCCTCGGTGACCCCATCGGTATAGAGGACCAGCAGCTCCCCGGCGTAGACGTGCCGACTGCGATTCTCATAGGTAATGCCAGGGACGATCCCGAGGGCGGGACCGGGGGGCTCATCGAGCCGATCGATGGTGCCAGAACAGCGGGCCAGGAAAGGCGGGTTGTGTCCGGCGTTGGCATAGATCAGGTTCCCGGTCTTGAGGTTCAGGATGCCGCAGAACATGGTGATGAACATGCACGAGTCGTTGTCTTCGGCCAATTCCTGGTTGACCATAGCCATGGCTCGGGCGGGGTCGCGCACCGTCTGCATGGTGGATTTGAGCAGGGTCTTGCCCACCGCCATCAGGAGCGAGGCGGGCACCCCCTTGCCCGAGACGTCGCCGATGGCGATGTAGAGGTAACTCTCGTCCAGCAGCAGGAAGTCGTAGAGGTCGCCGCCGACTTCGCGGGCTGGGATCAGCATGGCATGGAGATCGACGTCGGGCCAGTTTGGAAACGGGGGAAACAGCTTCGGCACAATACTCATCTGGATTTCGCGGGCGGCGGAGAGTTCGCCGGCGATGCGTTCCTTGGCGGTCGTGGTGGCGGTGAGATCGGCGATGTAGTGGCTCAGGTCCTGGCGCATCTGCTCGAATGCCCCGGTCAACTGGCCGACTTCGTCCTGTGAGCGTACCGGGGGCAGCGGCGCCTCGAAATCGCCGGTGGCCAGGCGTTGGGCGGCCTCGGCCAGGCGGCGCAAGGGCCGCGACACCGACCAGGCAATCCCCAGGGCGGGAATCAGCAGCAGCGCCAGGCTGACGACCGCCACCAGGGCACTGATCTGGTTGAGCCGCACCAGCGGCGCCAGGACCTGCGCTTCGGGGCGGAAGAGGCCCAGGGCCCAACCGGTGCAGGGCACGGTGGTGTAGTACATGTGCGCCATGCGCAGGTCATCACCAAAGGGGCGCCGGTAGCGCATGTGCCCCGGAAGGCCGCGGAGCATGCGGTGTCCGAGTTCCGCCAGCGCGCGGCCGACCTCGGGGACCTTCTGCGCCTCGGCCAGGCTGAAGATGGTCTCCTTCATCTCGAGGGCGGGGCGCTCGGTATGGGCGACGAAGGTGCCTTGCCGGGAGAGCAGGACGGCCATGCCGCCTTCTCCCAGGGGCAGGTCGGCAAGCATGGCGCGGATCTCGGCCAGGGAGATGTCGCAGGTGACCACGGCGACCACCTCGCCGGCGCGCAGCACCGGCACCGAGTAGGTCACCATCGTAGCCTTGGCCTGGTCGTCGTAGTAGGGTTCGATCCAGACGTTGCGCCGCAGTTGCATCGGCAGGACCAACCAGTCGTGCTGGTAGTCCTGCGACACGTCAGGCCGGTCCTGGACGGTGATCTGGCCGCCCTCCCGCCAGCCGTAGAGAATCTTAAAACCGCGGTCGAGCGTGGCGGTTTCGGGGAGCGCGAAGGCCATGCCGAAGAGGGTTGGCTGGGCCTCGAGGGTACGGCGAATCAATTCGATGCTCTCGTTGCGGCCGGTATCCTTTTCGGCGAGGAAGAGGGCGGTCTGCTGCACCACCGCGGCGGCGCAACTGAGCCGGGCCTCGATCTGGAACGTGACGGATTGCGCCAGCGTACTGCTCTGCGCCTGGGTGGTGGCAAAGATGCGTTGGCGCTGCACCATGTAGCTGGCGCCCAGCACCAGTAGCAGGACCAGTCCGGCGCCCAGCAGAATCAGGGCGACCATGCGCCGTGCCAGGGAGTGATTAGCGAGATTCATGGGCCACCTCGTTGACGACCAGGTCTTCGTAGCGTGGCGCCGCCCGCAGGTTGGCGTACTGCGTCAGCATCTCCACGGTTTGACTGTAGGCCGGGCGCGACAACTGCCCCATGGCCCAATCGTCGCCGGTGCCGGGGAAGACCGCGGCGACCATGACTTTCAGCATCCAGCGCATGTGGGCTCGGTTGGTCGGCTGGTTGTCGCGGTTGACATAGTCCATGACCACATCGAGGGTTTCCTCCTCATGGTCGCGGGCATAGCGCCAGCCCTCGAGTGAGGCGAGGGTAAAGGCGCGGCAGGTCGGCGCTCGACGCTGCCAGGTATCCGCCAGGCAGTAGAGGCCGTCTTCGGGCAGGTTGACGCCGTAGTCGCGCAGGGCAAACACCCGCACCTGGCTTTCCAGGATCCCGCTCTGCAGCAGGGTGTGATACTCGTTGTAGCGCATACCCGCAAAGGCGTCGGCGCCGCGGTTGAGGAAGAGCGAGAAGCTGGCGAACTGCGGCAGGATGAGCGGATGCACGCTGTGCGTTCCGAAGAGGGCGAGATAGGGGGTGCGCAGACTCCCTGGCCAGACGGTCACCCGTCGCCCGTCGAGGTCGGCGGGTTCGCGAATGGGGCCGCCGGTCGCCGGGTCTCGCCAGGCCACCAGCAGGAAGTTGCTGCGGTTGACCACCTGCGCCAGATGGACCAGTGGCAGGTCTTTGGCGCGCTCTTCCAGGGCGCTGGAGAGCATGAACGAGGCGAAGTCGGCTGTGCCCGCGCGCAGCATCTTGCCGCCGTCGACGTCCGCTCCGCCGCGGCGCACCTGCACCTCCAAGCCCTGCCGTTGGTAAGCGCCTTTGGCCAAGGCCATGTAGTAGCCGGCGAACTGCGCCTGGTGCTGCCAGTGCAGGACCAGGGTGACGGGTTCGGGGGGCTGGGCTCCGGCGTGGAGCGCCGCGAGCGTGAGCAGGCCGAGAACCCCGGTCAACGCCCGGCGTCCGCGCCACGCCCCGGAGCGCGACGGCGTGCTGTCCGACTGCGGTCGACCATCCAGATGAGGTTGCATGTATTCTTCCTTCCGCCAGCGGCCGCCCACCCGCTCAACCCTCATCGTTCAGTCGGGACAGCAAGCCGAAGTCTTCCAGGGTGGTGAGGTCGCCCTTGATCTCGGTGCCGGCGGCGACCTGTTTGAGCAGCCGCCGCATGATCTTACCGGAGCGGGTTTTGGGCAGGGACTCGACGAAGCGGACTTCGTCGGGTTTGGCGACGGCGCCGATGTCGGCGGCGACGCGCTGGCGCAGGGCGTCGCGGAGTTCGCCAGAGGGGACCGCGCCAGAGCGCAGGGTGACAAAGGCGACGAGGCCCGCGCCTTTGATATCGTCGGGCCGGGCGACGACGGCTGCTTCGGCGACGGCGGGGTGGCCGGCCAGGGCGCCCTCGACCTCGGCCGTGCCGATGCGGTGTCCGGAGATGTTGATGACGTCGTCCAGGCGTCCCACGATCCAGAAGTACCCATCCTCGTCCTGCCGCGCGCCGTCGCCGGTGCAATAGCAGCCAGGCACTTCGGTCCAGTAGACGTCCTGGTAGCGTTGCGGATCGCCCCAGATGCCGCGGAGCATGCTGGGCCAGGGACGGCGGATGACGAGTTTTCCCGGCGTATTGGCGGGAACCGCGGCGCCCGTGTCGTCGACGACGGCGAGGTCGACGCCGAAGAACGGTACGGTGGCCGCACCGGGCTTGGTGGCCAGGGCGCCAGGAAAGGGCGCGATCATGATGCAACCGGTTTCGGTCTGCCACCAGGTATCGACGATGGGGCAGCGCTTGCCGCCGATGGTCTCATAGTACCACATCCAGGCTTCCGGGTTGATGGGTTCGCCGACCGAACCGAGGAGGCGCAGCGAGCTCAGGTCATGCTTGCGGGGCCATTCATCGCCCCATTTCATGAAGGCGCGAATGGCGGTCGGGGCGGTGTAGAAGAGGGTGACGCCGTACTTGGCGATGAGGCGCCAGAAGCGGTCCGGTTCAGGGGTGTTGGGCGCGCCCTCGTACATGAAGACGGTGGCGCCGTTCAGGAGCGGGCCATAGGTGATGTAGCTGTGACCGGTGATCCAGCCCACGTCGGCCGAACACCAGTAGACGTCGTCGGCGCGGAGGTCGAAGATGTACTGGAAGGTCAACAGGGTTCCCAGCAGATATCCGGCCGTGCTGTGCATGATGCCTTTGGGCTTGCCGGTCGAGCCGCTGGTGTAGAGGAGGAAGAGGAGGTCTTCGCTGGCCATGGGTTCCGCCGGGCAGTCGGGGGAGGCCTCGTCCATCTGCTGGTGCCACCAGAGATCGCGTCCGGCGTCGAAGTGAATGTCGAGCCCGGTACGGCGCAGGACGATCACCCGGGTGACGAGCGCACACAGTGGCAGCCCGGCCGGGTCCTTGATGGCCAGCGCCTCGTCAACCGTCTTCTTGAGCTGGACCACGGCACCCCGGCGGTAGCTGCCGTCGGCGGTGATGATGAGGCGCGCCTGACTGTCGGCAACGCGTTCGGCGACGGACTGGGCACTGAAGCCACCGAAGACCACGGAATGGACCGCGCCAAGGCGGGCACAGGCCAGCATGGCGATGACGGCCTCCGGCACCATAGGCAGGTAGATCAAAACGCGGTCGCCCTTGTTGACCCCTTGCCGGCGCAGGACGTTGGCGAAAAGACAGACTTCCCGATGGAGCTGCCGGTAGGTGAGCACCCGCTCTTCGCCGGGTTTGTCGCGGCCGGCCGGCTCGCCTTCCCAGATCAGGGCGGCCTTGTTGGCCACCGCCGTGCCCAGATGCCGATCCAGGCAGTTCACCGACGCATTCAGGGTGCCACCGGTGAACCACTTTGCGTAGGGCGGATTCCATTCGTGGACCGTGGTGAACGGGGTATCCCAGATCAGCTGGCGCCGGGCTTGTTCCGCCCAGAACAGCTCCGGGTTATCGAGGGCTTCGCGGTAGAGCTTGCGGTAGGCATCCAGCGAGGAAACACGGGCCTTGGCGGCGAAGTCAGCGGGGGGGGGGAACTGCCGGGTTTCGTGGAGGATAGCCCCGATGTTGGCCACCTTGTCCAGGCCGGCCATATGCAGCATTTCCTGGACGAAGGGGGTCGCGTTGATGATGGAGAAGCCGCCTTTGCCGGCTTTGCGGACGGCGATGAGGCAGAGGCGCATGAAGGCAGACGCCACGTAATCCACGCTGGCCAGATCGAAGACGATGGTGAGGCTTGAGCGACCCGCCGTCATCCCCTTGCCGACGGCGTGGAGGGTGGCGACTTCGGCCTCAAAGACGTGGACCATGGCGGCGCTGGTCTCGCTGTCCATCCGGCCCGAAAATCTGCACGTGAGGCAATCTCGCGGTGAATCAAAGCTGGCCTGGAGCATAGCGATACTCTCGGGGGTTACCTGGCAAATGGGGTACTGCTGCACCTGGGCTTCGGCAGAGCGCGAACGGCCTGCCGGTCAGTCAACCTCAAAAAATGAGGTTAGGCCAGCCATCTTGAACACGCGTTTGATCGGTGGAGCCAGGTCGAGGAGGGTGAATTTCTGCGCGCCGCTGGTCTTGGCGGCGTACACGCAGACGCGCAGAAAGGCAGAACAGACGTAGGTCACGTCTTTCATCTCGAACACCACCGCTTGCTGGGGGGACAGGCGGGCTTTCAGCAACTCCTCCAGTTTCTGGCTTTGGAGCGTATCGAAATGACCGGTCAGGGTGCAGACCAGTTTGCCGTCGAGCTCTCGGATTTCCATAATTCCTGCTCTCCCGAAATTCCCTAGGGGGGCGTGGTACTCAGGGTTCAGTAGTTGCGGTTGAACTGCTCTTCGATGGCCTTGGTATCCAACGACTCATCCAGGTACAAGGCCGGATCAAAGCGCAACAAGCGCCGGTTATCCCGGCGGCGGGCGATGCGCTGGATGTTGATCAGATGTCGAGCCGTGACGTTATCGGTGGTGATGTTCTTGCCACCGGTGCCGCACCCGAGGGTAAAGGAGGGGCTGAGCTGGTTGTAGATGCCGCCCACGGCGCCTTGGGAGGAGGGGCTGTTCACCACGATTCGTCCGGCGTTCATCAGGAGGGCAAACTCCTTGATCCGCGCCTCGTCGTTGCTGTACAGGCTGACGGTGTGGCCGATGCCGCCGTAGAAATTGAGATCGATGCAGCGGTTGACCGCGTCGTTGAAGTTCATCTCGACGTAGAAGGCCAGGATCGGGGCCAGGATCTCGGCGGATAGTGGGTACTTCTCGCCCACGCCAGTCAGGGGCGCGATCAGGAGTTGGACGTCGGCGGGGGCATTGATGCCGGCCTTCTGGGCAATCACGGCCGCGGACTGGCCGACGATATCGGGTTTCATCGCGCCCTTGGCCTTGTCATAGGCGACATTTTCCAGCTTGGTGGTCTCCTCCTTGGAGAGGAAGTAGGCGCCCTGGCGCTGGAATTCGGCGCGCACCGCGTCGGCGCTGACGGCTTCTACCACGATGGCCTGTTCGCTGGCGCAGATGGTGCCATAGTCGAAGAGTTTGGAGATGAGGATCTGTTTGACGGCGAAGGGGATGTCAGCGCTGGCATCGATGAATACGGGGACATTGCCGGCGCCCACGCCGAGGGTCGGGGTGCCGGAGCTGTAGGCCGATTTCACCAGCCCGGTGCCGCCGGTTGCCAGGATCATGGCCAGGCCCGGGTGGCTCATGAGCGCCTGGGTCTGTTCGCGCGAGGTCTCGGTGAGCCATTGGATGCAGTCTTCCGGAGCGTCCGCCGCCAGCGCGGCTTCGTAGCAGATTCGCGCCGTCTCGGCGCAGCAGCGTTTGGCCTTGCCGGACGGGCAGATGATCAGCGGGTTGCGGGCCTTGAGGGCAATGAGGATCTTGAAGATCACGGTTGAGGTGGGGTTGGTGACGGGGATGATGGCCAGGATGGGGCCGACGGGTTGCGCGATCTCGGTGATGCCGCTGGCGACGTCCTCGCTGATGATGCCGGCGGTCTTCATATCCTTGATGTCATCATACACGAGCTGGGCCGCCACCACATTCTTGATGACTTTGTCCTGCCACTTGCCCATGCCGGTTTCCTCGTGGGCCAGCTTGGCGAGGCGGACGCGCTGATCGAGTGCGGCGACGTGGACCGCATCCACAATCCGGTCGGTCTCCCGCTGACCGAGCTGGGCGAAGACGGCCGCGGCCTGCGCCGCCCGGCCTAGAATTCCATCCGCAAATTCCCGTAGGTTGGTATCCATCGCCTCTCCTTACCTCAAACCCTATTCCACACGAATCCGGTTACAGATGAACCCCATCCAAGCAGGACATGGGGCACCCAGAACATCCCACCTCGCTCCTCTCAAAGGCACCATAACTCACTACATACAAAATACTTATATATATTTAGTGAAGTCTGGCACGGCTTACACTACTGCGTGGACTGGATGGCTTCAACCGATTCTTGACGCGGTGCAGGGCTGTTTCTAAAGATAACGCGCACGCGTGCGGTGGAGTCGCGTTCCGCGACCGCTTCGTGGGTCATTCCGGGCCTGAGCGGAACGCGTCGGCCCGCTGGAGGGCGGCCCTGCGTGGCCGCCGCGGCGCTCGCGCAGGAGCGCCCTCCAGGCGTCCGTCGTCCGCGGCCGTGGACAACAGACGGAATCAGAGGCGCGCGGCGAAGCCGCCGTGCAAGGACTTGGCCCCGAAGTTGTCGGCGGTTTCTTGAAGCTTGGGGCGCCGGGCGGGGCGGTTGCGTATTCGTGAGGCCCTTGCAGAATCCTCAAGTCAGCCGTGCCGCGCGCGTCATCTCGGCGGCGGCGTGCTCACGCAGCGCCCCAGTTCCCGGATGCCGACCACGGCCAGATAGACCGAGAGAAGCATCAGCACCAGATCGGCGGCAAACAGCACGACGCTGCCGCGGTGCGTGCCGTCAAGGGCGAGGCCAGGTTTGAATTTCTGCAGCAACAGCACCAGTCCGGCGACCGTGGTCGCCAGCATGAAAGCTGCCGGGAGCATGACATACCAGGCGCGACGACCGTTGCGCAGCAACCAGATGGCGCCGATGCCCAGCGCGAAGGCGGCCAGCAGTTGGTTCGCCGTCCCGAAGATGCGCCACAATTGGAGAATATTCCCCGAGAAGGACAGCCCCAGCATGAGCGCCACGGCAAGCCCGGAATTCACCCAGTAATGGCTCAGGAGAGACAAGCCACCGCGCAGCATCCCGGTGGTGCTGATCGGCTCTCGCGCCGGAGGCGCCTCCAGGTTGGCACGGGGCGCAAAGATGTCGAACTGCCTGAAGAACTCTTGCCAGACCTCCTCGATGAGATAGCGGTTCAGCCGCACCGCCGTATCCAGGGTGGTGATGACAAATCCCTCTAGCAGCAGCATGCCCGCGAGAGCCCCGGCGACGATGGGCAGGCCGAAGGCGGTATGGCCCGCCCGGCCGACCGCGAAGGCGAAGCCCAGCACCGGGTTGTTGTCCTTGCCGACCGGGAAGACATCCTCCAGGTAGAAGCCGCGGGTGGTGCCGATGACCAGGGTGCAGATGACCACCACGGCCAGGAAGGATTCCAGCAGCATGCCCCAGTAGCCGAGCGCCCGGATGCGGATTCGCTCCTGAGTTGTTTGCAGGTGGTGCCACCAGCGCACAGACAGTGGAAACCGCTGACGGCCCCGCAGGCGATGGTGATAAAGAGCCAGGGCCAGAGCGTCCCGAGCTTGGCGGCGCCGAGGGTCTTGTCAAACACCGGCAGGGCGGTCTCCGGCGGCGGCATGCCGCCCTTCAGCGAGGCCACGATCAAGGCGACGAAGAGAAAGACGATTCCGGCATACAGGATATGCACATTGATAAAATCCCGGCTCTGGAGGAACAGCCAGACCGGAACGCCCGCCGCCAGCAGCGTATAGAATCCGAGCAGCAGTTTCCAGCATTCGACCCCTTTCAGGGTGAAGGGGCCCAGGTGGACGGTGGCGGGAAAAACGACGGGATAGGCAAGCCCCGCCAGAATGCTCAGGACGCACAGGGAGATGGCCAGCAGGGAGCATTTCCAGACGCGGACTTTGCGTTTGATGTACATCCACCCGAGCAGAGGGGCGAAGAGGGTAATGAAGATCACACTGGTGGAGGCCACGCCGCCGATCACCACTTTGTGAACGCCGGCGTCGTCGACCACCCGAAAAAGCGTTTGGCTGGGGTCGATCTGCATGCGGCTGAAATCCAGCATGCTCACCAGGGCGCTGGCCGAGGTATTGAGGAACACGGCGGTCACCAGTCCGAGCATGAGGATAAGGAAGAGCATAAGGGCCACAAACGGCCCCCGTCCGAGCAGGCGCCGGGCGATGGTGGCCACGGATTGCCCGTCGTTGCGGACGGACATGAAGGCGGCCAGATAGTCATGCACACCGCCAATCAACAGGCCCCCGAGAACCACCCAGAGCAGGGCCGGTCCCCAGCCGAAACAGAGCGCCAGCACGGGACCGACGATGGGCCCAGCTCCCGCGATCGAGGCGAAATGGTGGGCGAACACGATCGGGGTGGGCGTGGGCACGTAGTCGCGCCCGTCGCTCAGCCGCTCCGCCGGGGTAAGACGGGAAGGATCCTCCCCCCAGGAACGGGCGAGAAAGCGTGAGTAATAGCGCCCCACCAGGATCAGGACCGCCGCCGAACCCAAAAGCATCGCCAAAGCCGTCATGCCAGATCTCCCGGCAAAGAGTTACGAGTTGGATGGGGGAACCGTACCCCGTACCGCGGCAGGGCGCAAGAGATGGCGGAAAACGAGTCTTCTTGACCTGTGCAATAAGGATGGGCCGTGGTATTCAGCCCCAAGGGGGCGTTTCGGGCGCCCAGGGCAACGCCCTGGGTACCCGTCCACAGCGAAGAGTGAGCCCTGAAGGGGCGGACCATGCGACCTCGGTGCGAAGGTAGGGTAGATGGCTCGCCCCTACAGGGCTC
>CAIZKT010000361.1:0-14702 GCA_903933565.1 uncultured Victivallales bacterium
CAACGGGCCGGATCGTTCCGCTCGGCCCGGAATAACCCACGAAGCGGTCGCGGAACGCGGCTCAACGGCAAGCGTGCCCGTTATCTTGAAACAGCCCTGGCCGCGGGTTGCCAAGCGCGTCAGACAGACGATATTTGACCCTTGCATTATGGGTTGCGGGAGGTGCCGCTACGAGCGGCGCCGGGCCGCTTGGCGTAGGCTGAAATGGCGGTGTGACAGGCATGAGTCTGCTGGATTTTCTGAAAGGTCGTGGGGCGCGTCGGATGCGGGTGTTGACCTGTGGGCACCCCGCGCTTCGCCGTCGTTCGGAGCCGGTCGGCGCGGTGACGCCTGAACTGCGCGAATTGGCGGGGCGCCTGATCGTGACCGTGTTCGAAAATGAGACGGCTGGGGTGGGGCTGGCGGCGCCGCAGGTTGGGGTCAACACGCGCCTGATCGTACTGGCTACGCATGACCCTGAACAGCCCCCGGAGGTCACGGCCTCGGCAGGGGAGTTGCTGCTCGGTCCGCGCATGCCCTTGGCGCTGATCAACCCCGAGGTCATCTGGTTTTCGGCCGAGACGGAGACGCGGGATGAGGGTTGCCTGAGCCTGCCCGAGGTGAACGGGCCGGTCGAGCGTCCGGCCCGGGTCGTGCTGCGGGCTTCGACCCTGGACGGCGAGTTGATTCAGGTTGAGTGTGCCGGCCTGCTGGGGCGCTGCATCCAGCATGAGATCGACCACCTCGACGGCATCTTGTTCGTGGACCGCCTGCGGGACGAGGACCGCGCCGTGGTGGCTTCCCTGGTGGAGACGCTGGAACGCCGCACCCAGCGACGTCTCGGCCCGGCGGAGATGCCCGCGAGTGCGGGGGGGGCTTCCTGTGGCTGAGCAGTGGCGTAATCCCCAGGTGGTCAAAGCCATTCTCGGCGGTCGCCGCCCAGCCGGGGTGGGCGAGATCAGTCTGCGCGATCTGGCTGTCGGCGTCTTTCTTTTTCCGGGTCAGGTGCTGGTGGCCACTCGGGCTTTCGGCAACTGGCGGCGGCCGGTACTGCTGTTGCTGCTGGCCGGGGTCGCCTGCGGCCTGCTGACTGGGGGTGTCGCCTATCCGCGTATTTACCGCGACTCGGTGGAGTGGGCGCAGTGGTTCGGCACGGTCGTAGGGGAGTTTCGCATCGAGGCGTCGGGGTTTGGCTGGACCCGGCCGCAGCAGACGCCATTCACGACCCGCTGCAAGCTTTGGCGGGTGGATTTTGCGGCGGACAAGGATGCCTTTGAGCCGCAGGCGGCCGAGGGGCACGAGAGTCGCGGCGTGTGGATCACGCCGACCAAGGTCTGCCTGTGGTGGCTGGTTCCCGCCGGCTTGTTCTCCAAGTCGACCACGGGGATGGTGGTCAGGACGGCGGAGCTCTCCGACTCGGTGCGTGCCCTGGCCGGCATGGTCGGTACCCAGCGCTATGCCGGCGACCGCTTTGGCGAGTATGCTCGTCAGGTCCTGCTTCTGGCCACGCCGTTCTACCTGGCGGGCATGTGTCTGTCGGTGATGGCGCCGGTGGTCTTGTACATCTGGCTGTTTACGCTCATGGCCCTGGTGCTGCGCCGGGGGGAGGTCACCGGCGGCTTTGCCGCGGTGTTTGCGGTAAATGTGCTGTGCGCGGTGCCGGCCGTGTGTGTGGCTGGGGTGTACGCTGCGCTCGGGCTTCCGGCCCTCGATTTCCACACCGTATTCATCCTGGCGTTCTTCCTGTATATTACCCTGGCGTTTGCGTCAGTCCGGCGGATGTTGTCGGAGGAGTGATCCCGGCGGCGGGAGCAGGCGGACAGTTATGGTTCTCATCAAGGACATCCTCTTCGCGATCTGGCAGGCACTCTTGAGCCTGGTCCAGTATTTCAGTGAACGCACGGCGGCGGCGGGCATCACGGTAGAATGGCCGTTGATCGTGGTTCTGCTGGGGGGGATGACGGCGTGGCTGGTTTCCGGGTGCTGGGCTTCGTCCATCGCCAGCAGCCGTCGGCATTCGCCGTTACTGAGTTTTGTGCTGGGCTTGGGCGTGCCCTACGTCTACCCTGTTATCATCCTGTTCGCCATGGACATCAGGGGCGCTAAGGAGCGTCGGAAGAAGCAGGATGAGGCCAAGGCCAAGGACGCCGCGGCTCAGGATGAACGTCGGCACGTGGCGGAACTGGTGGGCCGTGAGATGCTGGTGGATGATGCGGAGACGGACGAGGAGCTGACCCCGGCCTGTGTCTTCGACGCCGCCTACTTCGAGCGTATTGCCCGCGATGAGCAGGGCAATCAGAACGGGCCTTGGCGGGTGATTTTTGGGGGCACCGAGGTGAAGGTATTGCGCATTGTGGAGCCTTTGGCCGAGGTGGTGTCGGTTGAGATTGAGACGCGCGACGGCGGGCAGGCCAAGTTTCGCATCCCCTACGCCCGAATTACCGAGTGCGAGCCGTGTTGACCCCCTTTGCCCACGGCTTGCAGCGGCAGCAGCGGTGTCCGTAGCGAGGCTGCGGGCAGGTTTTCCAGCACCGAGGTTTGTGTCTCCGTCCGGGCGTGCCTTCAAGGAGCGTTCCGGCGCCGGGTTCTGAAGGTACAGTGATCATGTTTAAGCCGGTTGACGCGCAGATTTCATTTGCCGAGATGGAGCGGGGCGTCCTTGCTTTCTGGGAGGAGCAGCGGACCTTCGAGAAGAGCATTGAGAATCGCCGGGGCGGCCGCTCCTACGTGTTTTACGACGGACCCCCCTTTGCGACCGGGCTACCTCATTACGGGCATCTTCTAGCCGGGACCATCAAGGATGTGGTGCCGCGCTATCAGACGATGGCCGGGGCTTGCGTTGAGCGGGCCTTTGGTTGGGACTGCCACGGGCTACCGATCGAGGCCCTGGCGCAGGAGGTCCTCGGGCTGGCGGGCGCGCCGGCCATCAAGGCTTGCGGCGTCGAGGTCTTCAACGAGCAGTGCCGCTCGATGGTGCTGCGCTATGTGGGCGAATGGCGTACGACCGTGTCCCGCATGGGTCGGTGGGTGGACTTCGACCATGGCTACAAGACCATGGACCGCAGCTTCATGGAGACCATCTGGTGGGTCTTTAAGCAGTTGTGGGAGCAGGGGCGTATCTACCGGGCGCACCGGATCATGCCCTACAGTTGGAAGCTCAATACGCCGCTCTCGAACTTCGAGGCCAACCGTAACTACCAGGACGTACAGGATCCGGCCGTGACCTGCCGTCTGCGGGTGCGGGGGTCGGCGGCGCCCATGCCCACGGACGCCCCCGTGTACCTGTTGATCTGGACCACCACGCCGTGGACGCTGCCCGAGAATCTGGCGGTCTGCGTTGGTCCTGACATTGATTACGTGGCCGTTCGTGACCGGGCTTCCGGGGACGTCTATGTCCTGGCGGAGAGTCGGCTGGAGACCTACTACCGTGAGGCCGCCGAGTACGAGGTGGTGGTGCGGTTCAAGGGGCGGGACCTGGCGGGGACCTCTTACGAGCCCTTGTTTCCGTATTTTGCCGAGCAGCCTGGCGCCTTCGTCGTGCTGACCGACGGGTTCGTGAGTACGACGGAGGGCACGGGCATCGTGCATATGGCTCCGGCCTACGGCGAGGACGACTACCGGGTTTGCCGCGCGGCGGGCATCGACCTGGTCGACCCGCTGAACGAGGACGCCGTGTTCACCGACCGGGTGCCGGATTTTGCCGGTTTGCACTGCAAAGACGCGGACAAGGGCATCATCGCCTATCTCAAGAAGGCGGGCACGCTGGTGCAGCAGAGCACGATCATGCACAGTTACCCCTTCTGCGAGCGCACCGACACCCCGCTTATCTACCGTGCCATCGAGGCCTGGTATGTGCGCGTCGAAGACCTGCGAGAGCGTCTGCTGCGCAGCAACGCCCAGATCCGCTGGATGCCGCCGTTTGTAGGCGAGCGGCGCTTCGCCAACTGGCTGGCCGAGGCCAAGGACTGGAACATTAGCCGCAACCGCTTCTGGGGCTCCTGCATCCCGGTCTGGATCAACGAGGCCGACCCGCAGGACATGATCTGCGTGGGCTCCAGCGCCGAACTCGAGGAACTCTCCGGCCAGAAGGTCGGGGACTTGCACAAGCACTTCATCGATCCCATCGTCATCCGCCGTGACGGCAAGGTGTACCGCCGGACGCCGGAGGTCCTCGACTGCTGGTTCGAGAGTGGCGCCATGCCCTACGCTCAGCACCACTACCCGTTCGAGAACCGCGAGAAGGTCGAGGCCAGCTTCCCGGCAGACTTCATTGCCGAGGGGCTCGACCAGACCCGTGGCTGGTTCTACACCTTGGTGGTCATCGGGACGGCCCTGTTTGACCAGCCGCCCTTCCGCAATGTCGTGGTCAACGGCCTGGTCCTGGCTGAAGACGGCCGCAAGATGTCCAAGCGTCTGAAGAACTACCCGGACCCGATGCAGGTGATGAACGAGTACGGCGCGGATGCGCTGCGGCTATGCCTGTTGAGTTCTCCCGTGGTCAAGGCGGAAGACCTGCGTTTCAGCGAGGGCGCGGTGCGGGAGGTCATGCGGACCGTGATCCTGCCGTTGTGGAACGCCTACAGCTTCCTGGTGACCTACGCTCGGGTGGACGGTTGGGAGCCGTCGGCGGGGCCCGCGGCGCCGCCGGCCGCGCCCGGGAACGCCCTCGATCTCTGGGTGCTATCCCAGCTTGAGGCCTGCACGCGGGATCTGCGGCAGAGTCTGGACGGCTACGATCTGCAGAGGGCCAGCACGCGTTTCGTCAGCTTCATCGAGGACCTCACTAACTGGTATATCCGGCGTAGCCGTCGGCGTTTCTGGAAGAGCACCAACGATGCCGACAAGGTAGAGGCCTACCAGACCCTGCATTACGTGCTCGTCAGCTTCTGCAAACTGGCCGCTCCGTTTATCCCGTTCGTCACCGATTCGATGTACCGCAATCTGCGTACGGCCGCCATGCCGGAGTCCGTGCATCTGTGCGACTACCCGACGGTGGACGGCGTCTTCCTCGACGAGGCGCTGAACCGCAAGATGGCGAACACCATGTCCGCCGTCTCGTTGGGCCGCTTTCTGCGCACCCAGTCGGCGCTGAAGATTCGGCAGCCGTTGCAGAGCGTGGTGCTGGTCAGCGTGCAGCCGGCCATCCGCGCCGAGTTGGAGGAGATGGCCGGGGTCATCGCCGAGGAATTGAACGTCAAGGAGGTGCGGGTCTGCGCCAACGAGGAGGACCTGGTGCATCTCAGTGCCAAGGCGAACTTCAAGAGGTTAGGGTCGGCGTTGGGGCGGCGCATGCGGGCGGCCGCGGTGGCGATTGAAGCGCTGCCTCCAGCCGAGATTGGGCGTTTGCGTCTGGGGGCACGGCTGACGATCGACCTGGGCGACGGCGGGGCGGCGGTTGAGATCGTCGAGGCGGACATTCTCGTGCAGCGTCAGGAACGTGCCGGGATGACGGTTGCGAATGCCGGCGACATCACCGTAGCTCTCGACACCACGCTGTCCGAGGCGTTGGTGCGCGAGGGCTGGGCCCGTGACCTGGTCAGTCGCCTGCAGAACCTGCGCAAGGAGGCTGGGCTGGAAGTGACGGACCGGATCGCGGTGACCTATCAACTTCCCGCCGCGGCCGTGGCCGCGGTGCGCGAGTTCGCCCCGTACATCGGGTCCGAGACGCTGGCCGTGAGCCTTGAGCCCGGGGAGCTCCCCAAGGACGCCGAGACCGAGATCAACGGGGAGCTCTGTCGGCTGGTCATCGCTAAGGTCCCGGCCAGAGTCTGAGCGCCGAGGCGCTCTCTGGCAGAGCAGTGGAGAACCGAGAGATGGCAGTGACGTATGTGTGCCCGACGTGTGCCGCCAAGATGTCCGTCGACGGGCGGGTCGAGAACATTCGTTGTCCGGCCTGCCGAGTTGCCATGACGCTGCAGGACGAGGCGGGCAGCGCCGGGGCTGGCGGGACGGTCGGTCGGATCACGCCGCCGACCCCGGTGGCGCCGGCCTTCAAAGGCCTTAAGGTAGCCCGTGCGGTGCGTGCTTTTGGCGACCCGAGTGTCGCCGCGGCGACGCCGCTGCCGGCCAAGGCCTCTCCGCCGGCCGAGACCCAGTCCGTGGTCGTGCCAGCCGCCCCCGGCGGCAGCCTGGCCCAGGAAATGGAGAAGATGGTCCAGACCGCGCGCCGCCAGGCTGAGAAAGAGGCGGAGCTGATGTTGGAGACCGCTCGGCTGAGGGCGCAGCAGGAGGGCGAAACGTACCGGCGGCAACTGGAGGAGGCGCTGCAGGGCGAGGTGGCGTCTCTCCGCCAGGCGCAGCAGGCGCGGGCGGCGCAGGAGGCCGCGGCGATCATCGAGCAAGCCCGGCGCACGTCACAGAAGGAGGCGGAGGCGGTTCTCGACGCGGCGCGTCGGCAAGGCGAAGAAGCCGGCGCCGAGGCTCGCAAGGCGGTGATCGGCGAGGTGCAGAAGATGGCGAAGGAGGCTCGGGCCAAGGCCGACGATATCCGCGCCAAAGCCCAGGAAGAGGCCGGTCAGGTCCGCGCCAAGGCCCAGGAAGAGGTCGGTCAGGTCCGCGCCAAAGCCCAGGAAGAGGTCGCCAAGGCCCGGGCCAAGGCGATCGAGGATACCGAGAAGCAGGTCGCTGCCGCCAGCCGTGCGGCCCGTGAGAAGCTGGTCCAAGAGGCCGAAAAAGTGACAGCGGAGGCGCGCGACAAAGGTAAGCAGGAAGCCGAGGCGGTACGCGCCGAGGCGCGCCGCGATGCCGACAAAGTCAAAGCCGAGGCCGCTAAGCTCCTCGACGACACCAAGCGCACCTTGGTCGAGAAGGCCAAGGAAGTGGCCGCAGGGGTTCGCGACCGGGCGCAGCAGGAAGCGGATGCGTTGCGTCGCAAGGCGGCAGAGGAGGCCGAGGGGGTTCGTCGGCAGGTCGATGAAATGCGGCAGAAAGCCGCGGCAGAGGCCGCCAAAGAGGCAGATGAGCTGCGGCGCAAGACGCTGGCGGAGCTCGAGCAGATTCGCCAGCAGATCGAAACCGCCCAAGCCGAGGCGAAGAAGCTGAAAGCGGCAGCGCCGGAAGCCGCCGCGGTGGGGGCCCCAGCCTCCCCGGCGTCGGCCGCCCCAACGTCAACGCCGACGGGCAGCGTTCCGGGCAAAGCGCCCACGGATGGCGCCGCGCTGGCGGTGGTGCCAGCCTCCCCGGCGTCGGCCTCGGCGGGCAGCGTTCCGGCCAAGGCGACTACGGAAGCCGCCGCGGTGACGGGGCCATCCACGGCGACCCCACCGCCCAGCGGAACCGAACTGCCCACGGTGGAGGAGCTGCTGCGCAAGGTGCGGGATTTAGAGAAAGACGGAGAGCGCTCGCGGACGTTGTTTGAGAAGCGCTTCAAGGCGGATGCTGAGGCCAAGGAGTCTGCCTTCCGGGACGCCAATGAGGCGCACCGGGTGAAGTTCCTGATTTCGATCCTGTTGTGGGTTATCGGGCCCATGCTCTTGTTCTACGGCCTGCTGATCGTCGTCAACACTGAGGGAGCCAGGCAGATTTTCGCGGGCGCCTTGCTGGCGGTCTCCTTCGGCCTCAGCGTCTGGGGTATCAAACTTGGCGGGCGTCTGAAGCGGCATGTGGACGGCCTGTTTGAGTTCTTTTTCCGAGAGAAGCTTAAGGCTGCCCGGGCCGGAGATTCTGGCAGTCCCGTCGAAGTGGATGCCGATGGCAGGACGAGTTCTGCCATGAAGGGTTCCGGGGCGGCTTCTGTGAGCAAGTCCCGCAAGGTGGGCAAGGCCGGGCCGAGCGGTAAAGGTGGTACGGCTGAGGCGCGCCTTGCAGACGCGAAGGCGGCGACCGCCAAGGACGCAGCGGTCGCGGGCCCAGGGCAGACGACGACGGACGGTTTAGCCCCGCCCGCGGTAACCGGAGCGCCGACCGCGGTTGGCGAGGGGGCGAAGAGTGAGGCGCCCGCGGCACCGATGGCCGCCTCGAGCCCGGTCGGCACAAGCCCCGCCGCGGGGTCCGTTCCGGCCGCGAGCGCGAAAGGCGCCGCGGTGACGTCTGCGGCGTCCGGAGCGCCGACCGCGGCCGGCGCGAGTTCGAAGAGTGATGCTCCAGCGGCGTCGGCGGCCGCCCCGTCGGCGGCCAGTCCGAGCCCCGCGGCGTCGTCGGCCGCCCCGTCCCCGGTGGGGGCAGTTGAGGTGAAACCGCAGAGCGTCGGCCCGGGTTGATCGTGTTGCGGGGGCATTGCCCGGGCCGTTGCCGAGAGTCCTGGTCGCATTGACGCGACCACGGCCGCTGCTGCTGGCGCGGCGTCCGATCGGCGGCCCTAGCGCTCCGTCATTCGACCTTCGTTAGTCCTTGCACGATCTGCGGCAGGCGCAGAACCTGTGCTGTAAGTGCTTCCAACGCCGTATCGCGCGGCAGATGCGATGGTCCGCCATGGCAGCGTTACTGCTAGCCCTGCTTGAACTGACCTTCGTGATGGTTTCCGTGATGCTGTTTCACAGCTTGCGGAAGTCCATCGGGGCACATGCATTCTACCTCAGCCTGGGGATGTTCTTTGTTCTCGGGCAGATTGTGACGACTTCCGGCTTGATGATTGACCCCGGGGTTGAGGGGTTACAGGTCAACCTGGGGCACACGACGCTGCTGGCGCCCTACCTGGCGGCCCTGCTCATCGTTTACGTTGTGGATGGCACGTTGGAGGCACAGCGGCTGATCCTGGGATTTGTGGCGCTGCTGGTGGGCTACTACTACCTGGCCAGCGTGATCACCAGCCAGTGCGCCTGGTCGACGTACGTGACCCTGGCGACCGACAACAGTCTCTACCTGCAGGCGGTTTTTCAGCAGAGCAAGCGCACGATGATCGCTTCGTCTCTGGCTACGGGGGTCGACCTGTTTGTGCTGCCGATCGTCTTTCAGTTCTTCTACAACCGCAAGGCGCGGCTGTTCTTTGCGGTCCTGGGCACTCTGGTGTTGACGCAGGTGATTGATTCGTTCGTCTACCAGCTCATCGCCTTCCCGCAATTGGAGGAATGGTGGGATCAGTTACGGGCCACCTATCTGGCACGCACCGGCAGTCTGATCTGGTTGAGTGCGCTCACCACGGTCTATCTGGCCATGTGCCCGATCGATACCAGCGGGAGTCGCCGGCCGCTCGACATCGTCCTGGATTTCTTCAGCGCCTACAGTCAGACGCGCGAGCTGCGCCAGTCCGTGCGCGAGTGGGAGGGGCGCTATCGGATCGTGGTGCAGAGCATCAGTGACCTGATCTTCATCGCGGATAGGGACGGCCGCGTGCTGAACGCCAATCCGGCGGCGCTGAAGGCGCTCGGGCTGCGGGTGGCTGACTCCTTTCGGCTGCAGGAGGTCATCCGTTCGGCCGACGATCAACCCTGGGACTGGGAGGCGCTTTGGCGTGACCTGATGCAGCACACCAGCGGCAGCACCGGCATCCCGCACCACGACTGTCGGGCGGTGCCAGGGGCCGGCGGCGAGGTGATCGAGCTGGATGCCAGTATCACCCAAGGCGAACTGAATGAGGCGCCGGTCGCCGTGGTCAGCGCCCGCGACGTCACGGCGCGACGACGCCTCGAACGGGAACGTCGCCAGTTGGAGGAGCAGTTGATGCATGTGCAGCGCATGGATGCGGTGGGGCAACTGGCCGGCGGCGTGGCGCACGACTTCAACAATCTGTTGCACACGGTTCGTGGCAGTCTTGACTCCTTGAACAAGCAGTACGACTTGTCGGCGCCCAGCCGGGCCATGGTCAGCAACATTGAAGAGGCGACCTCGCGCGCCTCCGAACTCACCAGCCAGTTGCTCGGCTTTGCGCGGCGTGGCAAGTACCAGTTGGAACGGCATGATGTCGCTGCCGTGGTGGCCGGGGTTGCGGCGCTGTTTGAGCCCGTCGCCAGCCGCAACATCCAGTTGCGAACCATGGTGGCTCCAGACCCCATGATCGTGTTGGCGGACGCCACCCAGATGCAGCAGGTCTTCCTGAATCTCCTGCTCAACGCGCGGGACGCCATCCAGGCCAAGGGCGATAGCGGCGGGCGGATTGTGCTGCGGGCCGAAGTGGCGTCGGAGCACACCTCGGGGTGGGCCTTCCGGGCGCGCGCCGAAGCCAGTCCCATGGAGTATGTTTGCGTTCGCGTCCGGGACAATGGCAGCGGCATGTCGCCGGAGACGATGTCCAAGATCTTTGCGCCGTTCTTCACGACCAAGGGCGTGGGTAAAGGCACCGGGATGGGGTTGGCCATGGCCTATGGCTGTATCGGCAATCACCATGGCTGGATCCATGTGGAGAGCGAACTGGGTAAGGGCAGCGAGTTCTTTGTCTTCCTGCCCAGGCTCTGAGTCTGGGGCGGGTGTCGGCAGCGCGGTCGCCGGACCCGAAACGAAGCCGCGGTGGAGGCTGTAGTGAGCGCTCGGATCCTCGATAGCATCAATGGGCCTGGCGACGCGCGTGCGGTTCCGGTCGAGAACCTGCCGCGCCTTGCCGCCGAGATGCGTGAGGAGCTCTTGCACATCGTCTCTCGCCAGGGCGGACACCTCGCCTCAAACCTGGGCATTGTGGAGTTGACCCTGGCCCTGGTGCGCGCCTTTGACTTGGAGCGTGACGCGATCGTCTGGGATACGGGGCACTCCGGCTACGCCTTCAAGCTGCTGACCGGGCGGCGTGAATTGATGCAGCGGCTGCGAGATGATGGCGGCTGTTGCGGTTTTCTGCACCGCGACGAGAGTCCGTACGACGTCTTTGGCGGCGGCCATGCCGGGACCGCTATTTCGGCGGCCCTGGGCATCGCCGCGGCGCGCGACCGTACGGGTGAGCCAGGGCGGGTGGTGGCCGTAGTGGGAGACGGGGCTCTGGGGTGCGGCAGTTCGCTGGAGGGGCTGAACAGTGTCATCGAGACGACCAAGAACTTCATCCTGGTGGTCAATGACAACCGCATGTCGATCGCTCCCAACGTGGGGGGCCTGTCGCGCTACCTCAGTCGGCTGATTCCCGATGCGCGTTATAATCGGTTTCGCACAGCCGTGTCCACCACCATCAGCCGCATCCCCCGGATCGGGCCGCGCTTGCGCCGCCTGATCCGCCGGATTGAGGAGGCGGCCAAGAGCATCATGGTTCCCGGGGCGCTGTTCGAGGAGCTTGGTCTTCGCTACATCGGCCCGCTGGATGGGCATGATACTGCCGCTCTGTGCGAAACCTTCGCCGCCGTGCGTCGGATGGGCGAACCGGTGGTCGTGCATGTGCTGACCGAGAAGGGCAGGGGGTATGAGCACGCGGAGCGGGCGCCGGAGGCCTTCCACGGGATGGGCCGCTTCGAGATCGCCTCCGGCCAGGCGGCGGGAGCGCCGATCACGGCCGCGACCGCGGCCTCTTTCTCGGCTGCCCTGGGGGACAGCCTCCACGCGGTGGCCGGAGCTGATGAGCGCGTCGTGGCCATCACCGCCGGGATGTGCCACGCCACCGGCTTGACGCTTTGCCGCAAGCATCTGCCCCGGCAGTTCTTTGACGTCGGGATCGCCGAGGAACACGCTGTCATCTTCGCCGCGGGCATGGCCTCGCGCGGTCTGCGGCCCGTGGTGGTGATCTATGCCAGCTTCATGCATCGTGCCGTCGACTATGTCTTCCACGACGTCTGCCTGCAGCGTCTGCCGGTCGTCCTCTGCCTGGACCGCGCTGGCCTCGTGCCCGATGGGCCCACGCACCACGGTATCCATGACCTCGCCTTCTGGAGCACCCTCCCGCACCTCTGCGTGTTGCAGCCCGCGGATGGCGCCGAACTGGACGGCATGCTGAGGTTATGCCTGTCGCGGCAGGATCCGGCGGTGATCCGTTACCCGAAGGCAGCGGCTGCCGAGATCTTGCCGGCCGCCAGCCGGGCGCCGCTGGAGTGGGGGCGCGCCGAGGTTCTCCGCCAAGGCTCGGACCTCGCTCTCTGGGGCGTCGGGCGCGAGGCGCAGACCGCCATGCAGGTCGCCGACCGGCTGCGCCAGGATGGCATCGACGCGGCCGTGGTGAACCCACGTTTTGCGATTCCACTGGACCGCGACCTGCTGCTGCGGCAGGTGCGCTCCGGCCTGCCTGTGGTGATCCTCGAGGACCACGTTTCGCCCGGCGGCTTCGGCAGCCTGGCGCGCGAGGCGCTGGCCGGGGTGGAACCGGTGCGGTTGCTCTGCCGCGGCTGGCCGCGCGAGATCCTGCCGTGGGGAACCGAGGCGGCCATCCGGCGCCTTCACCGGCTGGATGTGGAGTCGTTGCACGAGGATATCCGGGCCTTTGTGCGGAGTTGCCCTGCGCCATGACGACGATTCTCTCGTGGAATGTCAACGGCATCCGAGCCATCCAGAAGAAGGGCTTTACGGAGTGGCTTGGGCAGCAGGCGCCGGACGTCTTGTGCGTCCAGGAGACCAAGGCTTCCCCGGACCAGCTTGACGCCGAGTTGATGGCGCCACCCGGCTACACGACGGTCTGGGCCGCCGCCGAGCGCAAGGGCTACAGCGGCGTGGCCGCTTACGTGCGCCTCCAGCCGTTGGCCGTCGAGTTGCTCGGCGCCCGAGAGTTCGACGTCGAGGGTCGCACCCTGATCCTGCATTACCCTGACCTGACCGTGGTCAACTGCTATTTCCCCAACAGCCAGGAAGCGGGCGCTCGCCTGGCCTACAAAGTGGCCTTCTGCGACGCGCTGCTGGACAAGTGCAACGAGTTGGTGGGGGCGGGCCGGGATATCGTGCTCTGCGGCGACTACAACATCGCCCACCAGCCCATCGATCTGGCCCATCCCAAGGCCAACGAGCACAACCCCGGCTATCTTCCCGAGGAACGCGCTTGGATGGACCGTTTTGTGGGCGCGGGCTACGTTGACACCTTCCGCCTGTTCTGCGCTGCCCCGCAGCAGTACACCTGGTGGTCGTACCGCTTTCATGCTCGCGAGAAGAACATCGGCTGGCGCATAGACTACCACTGTGTGAACGAGCGCCTACGAGGGCGGGTGCGCGAGTCGACGATCCTGGCTGAGGTGATGGGCTCGGACCACTGCCCGGTGCGGATTGTGCTGGACTGACAGACTGCCGCGGAGAACGGTTTGAACATGACGACGACCGATGTGCTGTATGGCCTGAATCCGGCTTTCGAGGCCGTGCTCGCGGGCCGCCGCGAGATCCGCCGGGCGCTGCTCAGCCGTAGTGCCTCTGCCAATCCCCGGGTGCAGAAGCTGGCGGCGCTTCTGGAGAGCCGCGGCGTGGCGGTGCAATGGTCGGAGAAGGGCCGCCTGATCGACCTGTGCCAGAGCCATGAGCACCAGGGCGTGGTGCTCGAGACCGGTCCGTACCCCTATGTTACCGCCGCCGAACTGCTGGCGCTGCCGCGCCTGGTGCTGCTCGACAACCTCGAGGATCCACACAACGTCGGGGCCATCATCCGCACGGCGGAGGTGCTCGGCTACGGCGGGGTGCTGCTGCCAAACCGCGGGGTGCCGCACGTATTGCCGTCGGTGGTCAAGGCCAGCGCCGGAGCTACCGAGCACCTGCGCATCTGCTGTGCGGGCGGGGTCACGGCCTATGTCACTGCGGCGCGCGATCTGGATTTCACGATAGTGGCCCTCGATGCGCACGGGACACGCTCCCTGGCCGAGGTCGCCGCGGCCGCCCCCGAGCGCCTGTTGCTGGTCTGCGGTGGTGAGGATCGCGGGGTTGGCCAGTACATCCTCAACCAGGCCCATTTCGTCGTGCGGATTCCGCAGCACGGGCGGACCTCATCGCTGAATGCTTCCGTGGCCGCCGGCATTGCGCTGCATGCGCTGGCCGCGCCAGCCCCGGGGAGCATGACGTGACACCGGCACCCGACGAGCGCAGCCAGGCCCCGGCACCGTTTCTGCCCCTATCCGAGGCGGAGGCGCGCTGCGAGTCCCTCGATGAGAAGCTCAACCTCGTCATCGCCAGCCTGCCCGGTGAGGGCGTCACCCTGGCCGTGATCCTGGATCGGGTCGGGCATGACGGCCTTCTGCTCCTCACCGTTCTCCTCACCCTCGTGTTTATGATCCCCGTCTCCATCCCCGGCGTCAGTACCGTGTTCGGCGCCGCCATTCTGCTGATCGGCATCAGCCGTCTCCGTGACCGGAAGCTCTGGCTGCCGCAGCGCGTGGCGCACCGCGTGCTGCCCGTGGAGAAGCTGCGGGCCGGGCTCCGCCAGGGCAGCATCTGGCTGCATCGTCTGGAACGCATCAGTCGGCCGCAGCGCTTGAACTGGCTGGCGACCGGACAGCTGGCGGCCACTCTCAACAACAGCGCGCTGGTCCTGGGGGCCGTGTTGCTCATGGCGCCGCTCGGGTTTGTCCCCTTCAGCAACACGCTGCCCGCCCTGGCGCTGCTGTTTCTGGCTATCGGCCTTCTGCGGCGCGACGGCGTCTGCATCCTGCTTGGCCATCTCGCCAACCTGGCGACCCTCGTCTACTTTGCCGCGCTTGCCATCGGCGGCAGCGTGGCGATCCGCGAGGCCCTGCGCCGCCTGGCTTGCCTCTGGTCGTAGCACGGCAACAGCCCGGCGCCGGAGCGCATGTCAGTTCCGTGGGTGTCAACCTACAGCCGGACAAGACACCTCGGCCCATCCTTATTGCACAGGTCGCTTTTTTTTTGCGGCGCCATCCCGAGGTTTGGAGGGCAAGTACGGGGGCGGCTCCGCCGACCCGGCCCGCCGCCGTCTGGGTAGAGCGCCCCGCCGGGCGGCGCACCGGCGTCAAGCTAAA
>CAIZKT010000362.1:0-18640 GCA_903933565.1 uncultured Victivallales bacterium
ATGGAACCTGTTTACCCAGCCCGCTGGGCTGGGCTGAGGGATGGCCGCACCTACGGCGCTGAAATCGGGCACCAAGGCCCAAAGGGCCGCCCTCCAGGCGATCCGGCCCGTACCGGCCGGATCGGAATGAGAACCGCGGCGCCAAGTCTCATTCCGGTATGTCCGGCCCCAGCCGGGGGCCCGGCTGAACCCTGAACCCTGAACCCTGAACTCGGAACTGACTCGGAACTGACCGGCGCCCGCCCAGACTCACGCCCTCGCCATCGTAGGTTGAGAGGGTACGGTGTAGGGTTGCTGTATCGTGTGTGCCGAGCCCTGGACGCCTGCGTCCGGGCAAGGGCAGATCACCAGGTGTGATCGGCAGTGGCTGACGTGTCCTGGAGGGACCGTGACAAACCGTCAAGCGCGGTCGCCATCGCACGGGCAAGCGCCCCTCGATCCGGCTGCCGACCAAGGGTTAGTCAGCGAAACACGAGGGTGCCGCACACAGCGAGAAGCGCTTAGCGTGAAGGGAGAGAGACCATGATCAGCATTCGTCGCGGGTTGGGGTCGACGTTCGTGGGCTTGACCTGTGGAGCGGCCGCCATGGCGGCGGTGGAGCTGACGGGACTGCAGACCTCGCAGGCTACACTTCAGGCCCGTTTGACGGCCCGCGGCGACTGCCTCGCGTGGTACCGTTTCGGGACCGTGCCAGAGGGGCTTACCTTTGCGCCGGCCCCGGAAAAGGAGACGCTGACCGAGACCGCCGGAACTCTTGCCGGGCAGCGCGCCACTCGCATCTTCCATGGTGAACTGAAGGGGCCAGCGCTGGACATTCCTGAGACTGGCTTCACGCTCTCTTGCTGGCTCAAGATCAACAAGCTGGAAGAGGTGGACCGAGGCGGCTACAAGCGCGACGGCGGCGGCCTGATGGCCTCCGGCAGCGGCTTTTACAGTGGCTGGCGCTTGTTGGCGGCGCCCCAGTACTCGCAGATCAGCTTTGCGCTCGGACGCCCCGAGGGCAGCACGGGCATCACCAGTTCCGGATTCCTCACCCCGGGCGAGTGGCACCACGTGGCCGTGACCTGGAACCATCAGACCCTGGCGCTGTGGATCGACGGCGTGGCCCGGACGGAAACCACCACCTCGATGAGCTACACCCCCGCCACGACGTATAACTACTTCCGTATTGGCGAGTGCAGCGAAGGCACGGGGGTGCTCGATTTCGAGATCGCCGACCTTGGCTTCTTCAGCACCGCCCTGCCCGGCGAGGCCTTTGAAGGGCTGGGTAACCCCGATGCGGTACTGGCGCGGCAGGTGTCGAAGTTTCTGCAAGACGTTCCCGCAGCCCCGACGGGTTCCCTCTTCCGCGCCGCGCGGGAACGGCACTACCGCCAACACTTTGAGCCGCTGCTGACCCTCACCGGCTGCGAGAACTCTCAGGCGGTCCGGGAGGCGCGCTCCTACGCTCGCCTGCGCGTGGCCGAGAGTTTCCTTCGCAGCGGGATCATGGACGAGGCGGTGAAGGCATTCCGGCAGTTGGCCGAGGACGATTCCGCCATGCTTCAGCACCGCGCCGACGCCATGCTGGCCTTGGGCGATCTGCGCCGGGATAAGGCCGATTACAGCGGCGCCCGCGGCGACTACGAGAAGATGCGTGATTTCTTCGTGGCCAAGCACGAGGCTTTTCGGGTCGAGGCGATGGCCCGGTTGCGAGACCTCGAGACGCTCGCCGACGGAGCGCCCTTTCGCAACGAGCGCCAGCGGCGCCTCGACCGCATCGACCGCGCCACGCCCTGGTTCCATCTTTCCCCCGCCGGTGACGATGCGAATCCGGGCACGGCAGAACGCCCCTTCCTTACCCTCGAGCGCGCCCGTGAGGCGCTGCGCGAACGGCGCCAGACCGAACCCCTGCCCGACGGTGGCATCGCCATCGTCCTGAAGGGCGGTGTCTATCCCCGCCTGACCCAGAGCTTCACGCTGACGGCCGAGGACTCGGGCACAGCGACCGCGCCGGTGGTCTACCGCGCCGCCCCGGGCGAACGGCCCGTCCTGCGGGCGGGGCTGGCCCTCACCGACTTCGGCCCTCTCACCGACAGCCCGGCCGCACGGCGCCTTCCCGAAGCCGCCCGCGGCCAGGTTCTGCAAGCCGACCTCCGCGCGGCCGGCATCACGGATTTTGGCAGCTTACGTCCGCGCGGCCAAGACTACTTCGGCAAGCTGGCCAACGTCGATGCGCCGGCGCATCTGGAGCTTTTCTTTGACGGGGTCCCCATGTCACTGGCGCGCTGGCCGAACGACACCCCCAAGATGAGCGAGCGCTTTGCCTACGTGGAACTCGGCGATCAGGTGACGGTCCGCGACGGCGGGCGGACCATGGTGAAGAACTCCGACCTCTTCTGCTACTCGAACCCACGCCAGGACGCCTGGGCCAAGGAGACCGATCCCTGGCTGTTTGGCTACTGGCAGTACGCCTATTTCTCCTCCTACCGCAAGATCCGGAGCGTCGATCCGGAGAAGAAGCGGATTCAGATCGACTGGAACCTCGCTCCCGGATCCAAGGAGCAGCCCAACGTGGTCAAAGGCTCGCCCTACCAGGGGATCAATCTGCTCTGCGAGCTGGACTGCCCCGGCGAGTGGTATCTGGACCGCGATACGGGCCTGCTGTACTTCTGGCCGCCCGCGCCCCTGGCCTCGGCCGAGGTCATGGTGTCCCTGCTCGAGATGCCGGTCATTACGACCGACGGCGCCTCGAACCTGATCCTGCGCGGGCTGACCATCGAGGCCGGGCGTCAGCATGGGGTGGTGGTCAAGGACGGCGAGAACCTGCTGCTGGCCGGCTGCACCATTCGGGACATGGGCTGCAAGGGCGCCGATGTCGTGGGCGGACGCGGGCATGCCCTGGTCGGTTGCGACCTGGCCTACCTGGGCAACGCGGGGGTGACGCTGAGCGGCGGCGATCTGCCTACCCTGCGCTCTTCCGAGCACGTGGTCGAGAATTGCCACATCCACCACTTTGCGCAGTGGAACCGCGGCGCCTACCAGCCGGGCATCGGCGTGAGAGGCGTGGGGGTGCGCATGTCGCACAACCTGATCCACGACGCCCCGCATCAGGCGTTTCTGATCAGCGGCAACGACAACCTGACCGAGTACAACGAAATCCACGATGTCACCCACGAAGCGGGCGACGCCGGGGCGTGGTACATGTATGGCGATACGGCGGCGCTGGCCGAGCGCGGGCAGGTCGTGCGCTACAACTACTGGCATCACCTGCCCTACAACGAGACCCTGGCGAAGGACCACTGCGTCTGTCACATGGGGGTCTACATCGATAACGTCAATGGTGGCGTCACGGTCTATGGCAATGTGTTCTCGCGCTTTGATGGGGACGCCGGCGCCGTCTTCTTCGGCGGCAGCGACGACATCATCGAGAATAACGTCTTCCACCGCTGCCGTTCCGGCATCAATATGGAGGACCGCTCCTGGGTCTACGCCAATGCCTACCAGAATCTCGATGCGAATCTGGCCAAGATGAAGGTCAACGAGCCGCCCTGGAGCGTCCGCTATCCGCGCCTGGCCACCATTAAACCCCATACCGAGGACCTGACGCTGATCGTGCGCGGCAATGTCGTGGCTCGCAACATCGGGCTGGATAATGGCAAGTTCATCTACGGCAACGCCACCACCATGCGCTACGCCCGCATCGAGCGCAACTGGGAGAAGGGCGACCCGGGCTTCCGAGATGCCGATGGTGGCGACTTCGAACTCAAGCCCGACGCGCCCGTCTTCGCCACCTGCATGTTTGAGCCCCTGCCGCTCAAGGAAATGGGCCTCTACAACGACGAGTTACGTGCCTCCTGGCCGGTCTCTCATCCGAGCGGGAACTACGAGACCCTTTACCGTGACAGCTCGAAGATTGAGAAGGCCGAGCGTAAGCCCATCGCCAAGATGCCGCTGTGCCGCGCCGCGCCGCGAACCGCGGACATCACCGTGGATGGGACTCTCAACCCCGCCGAATGGGACGGCCTCGATCCGGCCCAGGGGTATGCTCTCACGCGCAATCCGGAAAACGTCCAGACCAAGGCCCGGCCCAGCCTGATGTGGCTGCGCCGGGATGCGGAGAACCTCTACATCGCCCTGCGTCACGAACTGGAGAGCGGGCAGTCTGCCAAGCCAAAGGGCAACTCTCCCTCCTGGTGGGGGGAAGCGGATATCGCCGAGGTCATCATCGAGGGCCAGGGCGGCGACTGGTGGCCCACCGATAAGGGCCATGGGCCGATCTTCTACCTGGTCGGCGACTGCACGGGAGCCTTCGACAGCTACGCCGTCGCCGGACTGCCCAAACCCCGCGCCGATGGCCTCCGCGGAGCGGTCCAGTACGCGGCCACCAGCACCCCGGGCGTCTGGACCTCCGAGTGGCGGATTCCCCTCGCCGCCGTGGGTCTCGACCCGAAGGAGGCCAAAGGAGTCTGCTTCAATGTCGGGGTACACAAACCCCGAACCCAGGGCGGCAATGTTTCAGCCAGCGACAAGTGGGCCGTGTGGGTCGGCGCCGAGGGCTCCAACTGGATGGTCTGGAAGGCAGGTTGGCTGAGCCTCAAGGACTAAGACTAGGAGTACATCGTATGGCCGTGCAACGATCGTCCCGCTTCTCGGTGTCGCGGCTGTCCGCCCTGACGGCAGCCCTCTACTGTGCGGCCTGTACCGGGCAGGATCCCCTTCCCGCTGCCGGCGCGAGCGCTTCCTCCTCGTGGCTGAACGTCCAGGACTGCGGCGCCTCCGGTTCCCAGTTCGAAACCACGGCGGTGACCACGGCCGGCTCGAAAGAGATCGTCCTCAAGGAACTGGGTGACTTCAAGGTCGGACAGGGCGTGACCGTGTCGCGCTGCAATATCGGCTACCAGGACGCCAGCCTGCGCGGTCCCGGCGAGCCCTATGCGTCCTACAGGCCCCTGAAGGATGCCGTCGAGATGAGGGGCTACGACGGCAGCACCGGCGGCTGGTTCGTATTCATCCTTGAAGTGGACGGCGCAGACCCCGCGACCTTCCGCTGGAGCGATGACCTGGCGCGCTCCTGGAAGCAGAAAGGCGTGGCGGTCACCCACGACTGGCAGGCGCTCAGCAACGGGGTCGAGGTCAAGTTCAAGGCGCAGGATTGGCAACCCGGTCATCTGATCACCTTCAGCGCCCGCGATCAGCTCGTCAGCCGCATCGAGAAGATCGAGGGCACGACGCTGACCCTGGCCGGCGCCGCCAATCGCGCCGCGCCGGATGCCATCGTGCGCCATTCCGACCGGGCGGCGATCCAGGCAGCCATTGACCGCGCCATCCAGATGAGGCGCAACCTGTTCTTTCCGGCCGGCTACTATCGCATCCCGGGGGGACTCCAGGTGCGGGCCGAAGCCATCCAGATCGAGGGGGCCAACGCCACGACCACCGTCCTGGACATCGGCGATGGCAATGGCTCCTGCTTCTCGCTGCAGGGCGGCACCGAGGTCACCATTCGGAACTTCCGCATGGTCGGTCACACCGGCCAAGCGGAGGCGCCCGGCGCCTTTCGCCTGTCCACCGGCAAACACAGCTTCTGGGCCTCCGCGCTGAAGGGCTGCAACGCCGTCAACATCACCTCGACCGAACGGGTTCTGGTGGAAAACGTCCACGCGAGCCGGATGTCGAGCGAGTGCTTCTACTGCCAGGCCCCCTCGCGGACGGGGCAGGAGGAGCCGAAGTTTTACACCAAGAACCTGACTTTCCTGCGCTGTTCCGTGACCGACTGCGCCGCCAACGCCTTCAACAACAACGACACCTCGGAGAACACCTCGATCCTCTACTGTCGGGTGGACGGCGCGGGCTGGCAGGCCTACGAGGGCCCGGGGCGCTTTATCAAGATCATCGGCAACTACGTCCGTAACGGTGGCAATGGCCTCTGGGTCGGCAGCATGAGCCACCGCTCCGACCACCTGCACCAACTGGGCTGCGGACAGGCGATTATCACCGACAACGTGATCGAGGGCATCGGGCGCAATCAGCGCGGCATCTGGGTGGCCCAGGGCGCCAGTCAGGTGGTCATCGCCAATAATCTCTTCATCAACTACAATGCCACCGCCATCGAGGTCGCCGGCGAAACCTGGCAGAATGCGTTCCCCGCCGAGCATGTGACCGTGACCGGCAACATCATCGACCTGACCTCCGCCGATGGCAAGGCCGCCCCGCGCACCGGCATCCGGATCACGGCCAGCGACACCATCGTCAGCGGCAACCAAATCTATGTGCGCGGCGCCTGTGACCCGCGCGTCACCGGCATCTCGGTGGCGGAACCCGCGGTCAACGTCAGCATCCACGACAACCTCATCCGCGCTTGCGGTTGCGGACTGCGCACCGGGCGCGTTCAGTCCACCATCACCGAGGTCATCGACGCCACCACCTTCCTGCAGACGCGGGTGCCGCTGGAGTGGAAGACCTCACACCTGTACCGCGGCTGGAACCTGGCCTGGCGCAGCGGCAGCCGAGCCAACACCGTGTCGGTGCTGGACTCCTTCGACCCGCAGTCGCTGCGCTTTAAGTTGCGGGAACCGCACGAGCTGAAGAGCGGCGATAACTTCGAGGTGTTTCCGCCCTCGGCGAACTGGTCCATCCACAGCAACACAATCACCGGCTGCACCCAGCCCATGGTGCTGGATTCGTATGGAAGCTCGACCTCCTTCTGCCGCGACAACCTCATCTCCCGCGGCGAGGCCAGCGGGGTCAAGGACGCCATCACCATCGCCGGCCGTTTTACCCTGACCGGCAACCACATCTCGGGGTTTGACGAACCTGGCTCTGCCGCACTGAGCATAGGGCCCGACGCGATTGGCAGAGTCGCGCGTAACCTCTGCCAACGTAACACCTTCGAGCGCTGTACCGCGGTCGTCCGAGAGGCCGGGGCGGGGCTCTGGGAGAAGTACGTTACCGAGGGGAACCTGTTTGTGGACTGCAAGACGGTGCCGGCCAGCGGTGGCACGGTGGTCACCGCCGAGCAGCTCGAGCCCGTGCTGCTGCCGCCGCCGCCGAAGCCTGTCCTGCGGGCCGTCACACTCAGCACGCCACTGACGGTGGACGGCGCGGTCTCTGAGTGGCCCTGGCAGGACGCCTCCCGCGTCATCGCCCTGGCCCTGACCCCGGGCGGTGACCCTATCCCCACCCCGTTGGGCTACGCTTGTGCCGCCCGGGACGAGGCGAACCTGTACCTGGCCATCCGGGCGCTGCTGCCCAAGGGCATCAAAGCCGTGGGCGGGGAGAAGTGGGGCGGCTGCGACGGCGTCGAGGTCTCGTTTCAGAATGCGCAGAGCAAGGCCGCTGCGCCGATCTACCTGGTCTGGGGCAGTGCCGATGGCAAGTCCCAGAGTGGCCCCTACGGCGGCGCTACGCCGACTCAGTTCCAGGCCCTGGAGAAGGCCCTGACCTACGCCGCGGTCAGCACCGCCGAGGGCTGGACCTGCGAGCTGAAGATACCCTTCGCCGCGGTCGGACTCGATCCGCTGGCGGTGCCGGAGCTCTGCTTGAATATCGGCTTGCGCCAGATCGCCGGCGATGTCTGGGCCGCCTGGGTGGCCACGGGTGGCGCCCTTTACCAAGTGGGGTCCGCGGGCAAGCTCGTCTTCGAACCGAAGCCCTAAGGACATCGCCCCAGCCCACCCACGCTGTGTCTGAGAACCTGGAGAACGAGCACCATGGCCGGTTCCGCGCCCGCCCAGTCTCCCTCAGCCGTGCCCGAGCATGACCGGCGTATCCTGCGCGAACTGGGTCAACGCAAGACCGAGATCGCGGCGCTGCCGCTGCAACGCGAACACCGCGAGCTGTGGCGGCGCCTGAATCAACTCGACTCGGTCCGCCCCATGGTCTGGCTGTTTGAGGTGCCCTGGCATGAGATGGACGTGGCCCAGGAACTGGTCCTGCATTGCGAGAGCCCGATCGGCCGCGGCCTCGAGGGGATGTTGCGCCGGGAATTGTACCAGTGGGATCACATGCGGGGCGACATGGTCGTCGAACCGCTGATCGAGGTGCCGCCCGCCGTGCGCGATACCGGGTTCGGGATCAATGAAAAGGTCGACGTCGCACGCACCGACGCCAGCAGTGACGTCGTCTCGCGGCACTACCAGATTCAGATCCGCGACGAGAGCGACATCGAGAAGATCCGGCTCCCCGAGGTGACTCTCGATGCGGCGGCCTGGGAGCGCAATCTGGCGCTGTATCGGGAGATCTTTGCGGACTCGGTGCGGGTCGAAAAATGCGGCATCAAGGGGACCAGCATTGCCCCGTGGGACCTCATCGTACGCCTGACCGGGGTCGAGGAAATCCTGACGGATATGTGCCTCCGACCCGCCTACGTCCATCGGCTCATGAACCACCTCACCCAGGCCCACCTGCATCGCCTGGACCGCTATGAGGAACTTAACCTCCTCGCCCCCAACAACGACCGCTGGCTGGGCGGCGGTCCGCAGTACACCAACGAACTGCCGCCGACGGACTTCAACCCCGCGAGGGTTCGGCCGCAGGACCTCTGGGGCCGCACCATGTCGCAGATCTTCTCGGCCGTATCTCCGGCCATGCATGAAGAGTTCGCGTTGCAGTACGAGTGCCGCTGGCTGCAGCGCTTCGGCCTGACCTACTACGGCTGTTGCGAACCCCTGGACCGCAAGGTCGAGATCCTGCGCCGCCACGTGCCGAACCTGCGTAAGCTCTCCATGAGTCCGTGGGTAGACCTTGACCTTGCCGCGCAGAACGTGGGAACCGACTTCGTCTTCTCCTACAAGCACAGTCCCGCGCTGCTGGCCACGGACACCTGGGACCCGGACTTCGTGCGCCGCTCGCTGCAGCAGGACCTGAAGCGTCTCCGTGGGCTGCACGTCGAGATCATCATGAAAGACATCAGCACGGTTCGTTACGAGCCGAGACGTCTGTGGGAATGGGCCCAGATCGCCCGCGAAGTCGCCGAACAAAGCGTTTAAGGAAAGTCGGATACCGTACAGGAGAACCGCTCATGCGAACCCGTCTTGCTCGGGAACTGTCGCACCTCGTGCTGGCCTGCGCCTCAACCTTTGCCGCCACCGCCGCGGAACCGCCGCCAGCCCTCCTCCAGAACGGCGGCTTTGAGCTGCTCGTCCCCCAGCCCGGCGTCCCGGCGACCGGCGGTAAGAGCGGCAGCTGGATGCTCAAGGGCGGCCCGAAGGCACCCGCTGAATGGGTCCTGAGCGGCTGGTTTGGCGGCGAACTGGAGGTGCGCTCCGACGGCGCCCCCGAGGGCACGACCTACGTCCGGGTCCAGGCCGGCGCCGAGCGCGAAGCGCACCTGCACCAGGCCTGCCCAGGGGTCTGGACGGCGGGCAGCTTCAAGGCCGCCGTCCGCTATCGCGGCGGCCCGGTCATGCTCGAGGCGTACGAGTACCGCGAGCCCGGCAAGAGCCCACAGGTGGTGACCATCGCCACCGGCCCCGCCAGCGTGGACTGGCGGCAACTCGAGACCTACTACATTCCGGCTGAGGGTGAGCAGTGCCGACTGGCTGTCGGGGTGGCCCCGGGCAGCAGCGCCGATCTCGATGACGTCCGCCTCTGGCAGTGCGAACCCGAGCCCGAACCCGAACGCCCAGGCTGGCTCAACGCCAGGAACCACGGAGTGTCTGGCTCCTCCTTCGAGACCACCGCCGCCACCACCGCAGGATCGAAGGAGATTGTGGTCAAGACCCCCGGCGACTTCCGGCCCGGGCAGGAGGTGCTGCTCTCGAAGTGTAATCCGACCGTGGTCCAGGCCGTGGTCTGGGGGCCGAAAACAGCCTATGCCGCCGTCACCTCGAAGCCGGTCAACGAGCTGCTCGAGTTCCGCGGCTACGAGCAATGGGACACGGACTGGGAGCCGTGCTTCCTCGACATCGAACGGACCACGCCGCCGTGCTTCCGCTGGAGCAACGACATCGCCCGTACCTGGCAGCCGAAGGTCCCCATCACCGGCGACTGGCAGCCCCTCACCCGCGGTCTCGAAGTCCGCTTCAAGGACACCGCCTTCGATTGGGCTGGAGGCTACACCGTGACCTTCAGTATCCGCAGTCAGTTGCTGACCGTCATCCAGGCGATCGACGGAAACCGCGTCACCCTGCGCGACGCTCCCAAGCGCGCGGTTGCCGACGCGGCGCTGCGGCACGTGGACAGTTGGGCGCTGCAGGCGGTCGTGGACCGGGCGCTCAAGGAGAAGTGCCATGTCTACCTGCCCGCCGGTCGCTACCGGCTGACCCGCGGCATCGTGGTGCAGAACCCCGAAGGGCTGATCATCGAGGGGGTGAATGGGGTGCAGACCGTCCTCGATTTCCGTGAGGGCGCGGGCGCCTGCATCAGCCTGCGCGGCGGCACCGAGGCGACCCTCCGCAACCTGGCCATGGTCGGGCACAGCGGCTTCGCGGAACGCGACCAGTGCGGCTACCTGCCCATGTGGGGGACCGGCTTCTTCTGGGGCATGTCCATCAAGCAGTGCTACGCCACGGACATCTACGGGACCGAGCGGGTACTGGTCGAGAACTGTCACGCCAGCCGCATGTCGGCCGAGTGCTTTGCCGCTTACGGACCCAGCCGCGGCACGCTGGCCGAACCGGGGAAGAAGCCCTACTCGAAATCGGTGACCTATCTGCGCTGTTCAGCGACCGATTGCGGCCGCAACGCCTTCAATGACATCAACTGCGGCCCCGAGAACACCAGCATCCTCTACTGCCGCATCGTCGATGTCGGTGGCTGCGCCTGGGAGAGCGCCTCGCGTTTCGTGAAGTTCGTCGGCAACTACGTGCGCAACGCCGGCACCGTGGCCATCGGTAACCTGGGACCCGGTAACCGCGATCCCTCCTTTGCCGAGGTGGGCTCGGGGCAGCACCTCGTCTCCGGTAACGTCTTCGAGAGCGTCGTGCCCTACGGCGGCTGCGCGGTGCGCTCCTGCAGTGGTTCGACCCAGGTTCTGATCACCAATAACCTGTTCGTCAACTTCGGCTCCGCCGCCGTCGAGACCCTCGGGCTCTCGGACGCGGACCACTTCCCCTCGGCCAATACGACCATCACGGGCAATATCTTCGATATGACCTGCATCACCGACACGCCCGTGGCGCGCCACGCCATCGAGGTGAGCACCAACGACACCCTCGTCAGCGACAACCAGATCTACGTGCGCGGCAGCGTCGACCCGCTGGTGACCGCCATCCGCCTCCGCGAGCCGGCGCTCAACCTGAACATCCACGACAACCTGATCCGCAACTGCGGCAGCGGCATCGTCACGGCCCGGGCGCAGGCACGGGTGGCAGAGGTCATCGACCGCAAGACCTTCAGCTTCGCTGGCAACCGCGTACCCTACGCCCGGCCGCCCACGACGCATCTCTACCGCGGCTGGAACCTGGCCTGGCTGGCCGCGGGACGCCCCCTCGGTCTCTCGGTCATCGAGGCCTTCGATCCCCTCACCTTCCGGCTGACGCTGCGTGAACCACGTGAGCTAAAAGTGGGCGATGCCTTCGAGGTCTTCCCGCCCTCAAGCGCCAACTGGGACATCCACGACAACACCATCGCCGACTGCCAGCGGCCGGTCGTGCTCGACTCCTACGGCAGCGCGACCTCGCGGTTCCGCGGCAATCTCCTGGCCCGCGGCACGACCCCCGGCGTCAAACAGGCCATCGAGATCCGTGGGCGCTTCGACCTGACCGGCAACCAGCTCAATGGCTTTGACGAAGCGGACAGCGTCGCCCTCGACCTCGGCCCGGATGCCCTCGGCAGACCGCCGCAGAATACCATCACGCGCAACGTCTTCACCGGCTGCGATAGCATCGTGAAGGAGGCGGTACCCGGGCTGTGGAGCCAATGCCTCACGGCCGACAACCTCTTTGTCGGCTGCCGACTGACCCCCGCAACCGGCGGCACGGCCGTCCCGCGGGAGTAGCCCCGGTCAGAGGCCGTGCATGTGCCGCGCAATGACGTGGTCCTGGTACTCTGGCCCGAGTTCGCAGAAGTAGCCACTCCAGCCCCAGACGCGCACAATCAGGTTGCGGTGCAGCTCGGGTTGGGCCTTGGCCGAGCGCAGCGTCTCCGCGTTCAGCGTGTTCAACTGCAGTTGCTGGCAGCCCAGGCGGGCGAACTGGCGGACCAACAGGGCGACCTTGCCGAGGGATTCACCATCACGAAAGACCGCGTCGGAGAGCTCCAGCGTGATCGGGCCACCATTGCAGATGCGGCGATAGTCCAGCTTGGCAAAGCTCTGCAGGATACTCAGAGGGCCACGACTGCGGGTGCCTGGCGCAGGAGCCAGACTTGAACTGAAGAAGTCGCCCTGCCGCCGACCATCGGCCGTGGCGCCTACCGCGGGCTCCCGCATCCCCTCGTGCCCCCTGGCCAACCAGACATAGTACATCGCCGAGCCGCTGCCCGGACGCACCCGCCCGCCCCGGCCGTTGTCGGTAACGCTCTCGCAGGCCTCGGCAAAGGCGTCAAAGAGGAAGCGCAATAGGGTGTCCGCTTCATCTTCGTTGTTCCCCACCCGAGGCCCCGAGGCCATGGTCTCACGCACCTCCTCGAAGCCCTTCCAGTCATAGGCCAGGGCCGCAGTCAGCATCCGCGCGGGGACCCGTGACTCGTCGAAGACGAAGCGTTTCACCGCGGTCAGGGCGTCCGCCGCGTTGGCGGCACCGGCGCCGTGGATACCGAAGTTATTGTAGAGCGCCCCTTTTGAAAGATCCTGACCGCGCTCGATGCAGTCGCTCATGAGGACCGAGTACCACGGCGCCGGCGGCAGGATCACGTGGCGATACTCTTCCACTCGCCTCAGGGTCTGTTCCCGGATGTTCTGCCGAGTCCGTGCCAGGATCGCCGCAAAGCCCTCGTCGGCATCGAGGCCGGAGCGGATGGCCTGGTCCACGGCCGCCGGAAATGACAGAGCCCCGATGTTGACCACCTCCATGCCGCGGCCCGGAATGATGTACTCCCAGCACGCCGCCACGGTGTAATCGCGGGCGTCCTCCAGGCGATAGCCATGCGCCAGCAGGCCAGGAATCACCACATCGTCGTTCGAATACTGCGGAAAGCCCAGGCCTTTCTTGGTCAGCTCAGCCGCCAACTCCAGCAGCGCGAGGTCGGTGTCGCGATTGACGCGCAGGTTGATCTTGGGGTCAATCAGGTTGACCTCACCCGCCACCCGCAACACCATCTGCGTGAGCGCATTCACCGCGACCTGGCCCTTCCGGTCCACGCCCCCCAGCATCAGGCTCTGCCCGTTGTCGCCCTGCTGCACCCCCGGATACAGATCACTGTCTCGATTCAGCGAGATGAAGAACTCCGCCAGCAGGTCCTCGGCCTCGCCGATGGACAGTGTCCCCGCGGCAAGATCACGCTCCAGGTAGGGCCACATGTACTGATCGAAGCGGCCCAGGCCAACGTGGTAGTGCCCGCACAGCCAGACGCTGGCATGCAGGATTCGCAGCCCCTGCAACGCCTCGTGGAACGTGCGCGGCGCCTCCGCCGGAACCCGCCGCAGCAGGGCGGCGAGGTCGGTACGGCCGGCCTGCTCAGCCGCTTCAGCATAGCGCCGCACCAGCTCCAGGAGCGCCTCGATACAGACCATGGCGCTATCCAGGAACGCCACCGCCTCAGGGTCGTGACGACGACGCTCACGGCTGAGTAAGGCCGCTTTGCGGCGGGCCAGCAGGCCCTGGCTGAGGGCCATACCCCAGTCGGCACAGATGTTGCTAATCGGGCCCAGTTCGTGGGCGCGACCGCCCGCAAATTGCCGCAACCAGGCGTCGGGCGGGTAGATGGCCGGCACAGTCGGCAGGGTACGGGTGAAGACGAGGCGCTGGTCGGGCTCGATCACGGGCCGCTCTGCCTGGCACTGCCGGACAAAGAGCCGAGCGACGCGCTGCATCCAGCTCAGCCCTTCGCGCTCGCACTCACTGACGACATCCGGCACGCCCACCTGGCGCACCCCTGCATGGCGGCGCAAACGCACCGCCTCCCGCATTGCCCGCAGCCGAGGAGTCATGTTTGCAAAAGTCCTGTTCGCGCCCGCACCGCAAGCACAGGCGCAGCCTTGTTCAAAGCACCCTGACCTCCAGGCCAGACCGCACGAACACCTCAGTGTCCGCGCGCGGCGGCTGCGCTTCATCCCAGCTGGGCGCAAAACGCAGCCCACAGGCGCTGTACTTGCCGCCCGCGGCCCGGTTGTACGGCAGCAAGTCTACACGCACCAACCCCGCAAGGCAATGGCAGGTCCGTGCAATCGCGCCCAGATTCTCCGGGGTGTCCGTGACCCCGGGAACCAAAGGCACGCGGATCACGTACGGGCGCTTCGACTCGGACAGCGCCCGCAGGTTCCGCAAAATCGGCGCGTTCTCGCAGCCGGTATAGCGCTGGTGCAGCTCCGTGTCGATGAGCTTCAGGTCGAAGAACACCAGGTCGACCTTACCCACCAGGCGCCGAAACGCGGTCTCGTCGCCGTAGCCCGAGGTGTCCAGTACCACGTGTTGCCGGTCAAGCCCCTCAATCACCGCTTCCACAAACTCGGACTGCTGCAGCGGTTCGCCGCCGGAGAAGGTCACTCCGCCACCCCCGTCGCGCAGAAGGTCCGCCTGAAGGTTCAGACGCGCCGCCAGTGCCGCTGCCTCGAACCGTTGCCCCACCAGGCGCTCTCCCCCGGCACTGCGCAGCACCTGCGGTTCCGACGCCAGCCCCTCGGGATTGTGGCACCAGGCACAACGCAGCGGGCAACCTTTCAAGAATACGGTCGTGCGCAGGCCCGGCCCATCAAATACCGCGAATTCCTTGATGTCGAAAACAACCCCGGTTACACCCACATTGCACCCCGTTTGCTCCAGAACCGGAATACCTGCCCGGCAACATACACCACCGCGGGGGGAAGGAAGGAAGGGAGGAAGGAAGGGAACGGACCAAACGGACCAAACGGACAGAACGGACCAAGCGGGGGAAACGGGGAAAGGGGAGGAAGGCGAGCCGCAGATTTCCTGGCGGCGGAGGCTCGCAGGCGGGGCTGTCGGTGGTCTATTACGCCATGCGCTTCTGGAAGAGTCGTCAGCAGGTCGGCCTTGCCGCCGTGATCATGGGTGTGAGCATCCTGTTGTCGCGCGTCATGGGGCTACTGCGTGACAAGGTCATCTCCTACCTGTTCGGCGCCAGCGGCGAATCGGACCTCTACTTTGCCGCCTTTGTCATTCCCGACTTCATCAACTACCTCCTGGCCGGGGCCTACTTCTCCATCACCCTCATTCCGCTGTTGTCCCGTTCCTTTGCGCGGGACCGCGACGATGGCTGGCGCTTCTTTTCCACGGTCTTCACCTGGGTCACCGTGGTCATTGTGATCCTCACCGGGGTGGCGATGGTGTTGGCGCCGCGCCTGGCGCATCTGGCCGCCCCGGGGTTGCCGCCGGAGTCTCTGCCGCGCCTGACGCACTTTCTGCGCCTCATCCTGCCGGCTCAAATCTTCTTCCTGCTGGGCTCGTGCTTCACCGCCATCCTCTATCTGCGCAAGCAGTTCCTGGCGCCGGCCCTGACCCCGCTGATCTACAACGGCATGACCATCGTCGTCGGTCTGCTACTGCGCGGCCGGGGGATGGAAGGATTCTGCTGGGGGGTGTTGCTGGGGGCGTTGCTGGGCAACCTGCTCATTCCCTACCTGGCCGTGCGCTATGGCGAGGGGCTGCGGCTGCGCCTCTCGTGGTCGCATCCTGACCTGCGGCGCTTCTGCATCCTGGCGCTGCCGCTCATGATCGGCCAGTCGATTGTGATGATGGATGAGCAACTGGTGCGCGTTTTCGGCTCCCTGGCCGGGGTTGGCGCGATCAGCTGGCTCAGCTACGCGCGGCGCATCATGATGGTGCCTGTCGGCGTCGTGGCGCAGGCCGCCGGCGTGGCCTCTTACCCCTTCCTGGCCGAACTCGCCGCCAAGGGCGATACGGAGCGGCTGCAACGCACCTTGAACACCGCGCTGCGGAATCTGCTGACCTTGCTCATCCCGCTGTCGGTGTGGATGATGGTGGTCGCCGAGCCGACCATTCGGCTGATCTTCCAGCAGGGTCGCTTCAGCGCCGCCGACACGCAGCAGACGGCCCTGCTACTCCGGATTTTCCTGGCGGTCGTCTTCTGCTGGGGATTGCACCAGCTCATCGGCCGGGCCTTCTACGCCCGGGGGGATACTCTCTCGCCGGCCGTCATAGGCACTCTCGCGACGCTGGTTTCGGCGCCTGTCTTCATCGTCTGCGCCAAGCACTTCCAGGCGACCGGGGTGGCCGTGGCCAGCGTCGGCTCGATCGCGCTGTACACCCTGGCGCTGGCGCTCTGGTGGCGACGGCGCTTTGGCCCTGGCATCTTCGCCTCGCTGGCCGGGGCCGGGCTGAAACTGGTTCTTCTGGCCCTGCTTGCGGCCGTGCCTGCCGCAGTGGTGGTTTACTCCGAAAGACGGTTCTGTGGGGGCCTGTCACTGCGCGGAGCCGCGTATGCGATCAGCGCCAGCGGCGCCGCCTTTGCAGTTCCCTTCGTGCTGCTCTCAAGCCGTTTCGTTCCGGCCCTTGTCCGGCCCTACCTGGAACGACTTGGCCCGGCGGGACGCTGGCTGCTCCGCTGAGCCGTGGTGCCGTCCTTGCTCGCGATGCAGCAACCCTCCTGAGTAGCATCGGGGCCCGGCCTCGGTCCTGAGTTGAATCAGGGCCGCGAGCCGGTCGCGGGCGCCTGCCAACGGGTGCAGGCGATGTGGGTAATGCCTTCGGCACGGTCGGTAAAGTAGTACAGCGTCACGATCGTGCCGTCGGGCAGCACCGTGCTCACGGGGTAGCCGAGGTCGTAGCCCGCGCCGTCATTACGCAGCACGATGACGTGATCCGTATCCCAGGTCAGGCCATCGTCCGCGGAGATGACGGCCCGCACCCCAAACGGGGCATGTCGGTAGCCGTAGGTCAGCACCAGCCGACCATCCGCCAGCCGCACCATGCCGCTGGGCGGGTGGCCGACGATGCCCGACGGGGCCGCCGTCCAGCTGCGACCACCATCGCGCGACAGCGCCTGCCAGAGCTGATCGTCGCCACCCTCAACCCGGGTCAGCAGCCAGATCACGCCGGCGCCGGTCTCATGGACCAACGTCTCCTCGGTGAAGTGCAGCTTCGCCTCGGGGTCACTCATCACCCGCACAGCAGTCGCGCTGCGCCCATCCTTGGTCGTGGTCACGAACACCGCGCCGGAGTCGTCCTTCCCCGTGCGGACCATGAAAGCGCGCAGGACACGGCCGTCCCGCAGTTGGACAGTGGACCAGGGTGACGAACAGGAGACATAGGTGTCCAGTTCGGCGATCTCACTCTTCTGCCAGGTCTTGCCCGCGTCTTCCGAACGCGCCAGGAAGCCGCCACTGTTGATCGCAAACCAGTCCGGCTTGTAGGTTCCCGGCGTCTCGATGTTGTACTTGCCCTCGTAGGTGGCGCGCTGCTCGGGCGGAAACCAGCGCCGCCAGTTCTGGCCAATCCGTACCAGGGCCCCATCGGCGGCCTTGAACGTGTCGCCCGGGCGCGGCCCGACCGCGCGGTCCGGAATGCGTTCGACCTCCTCCCAGGTGCGACCCCCATCGCGGCTCACCATCTGGCCGCGGGTCGAATCCAGAGTCTCATGGTGAGTGACCACCAACTTCTTCGAAAAGGAGGTATAAAGCCATCCCGTTTCCGGGTCCCAACTCAGGCTGGGAAAGGGCGCGTAGACGCCGCGCTGCCGGAACACGACAACCTGCTCGGCGCTGCTGATCTCGGGCCACTTGGCGCATAGCGCTGCGACGCCATCGGTCCAGGCCACCCACTGCCAGAGGGCTTCGCCCTGACTGTCGCTGGCCCCGCTGCCAAAGCTGAAACGGTTGCGGCCTTCGTGAGCCGGAAAGGTAAACGTGCCGGCGGCGTCGAGGACCTGCTTGCCGTCCACCGAGACGCGGACGTCAGCGCCCTTGATGTCCACCTGGACCTCATGGAAGGCATCGGTGGTGTCCAGTGCCGCCGAGAGTTTCGCCCGATAGAGTTCCAGCCGGTCGGGATAAAGGGTGAGCAGATCCTCATGCACGCCGTCGCTGAAGCCGATCATGGCCCCCGCCAGGCCAGTGCAGCGCACCACGCGCACCGCGGCGCGGCACGAGGCGCCCAGTTCCGGGTCAGCATTCCAGGCGCGGTCGAAGACCAGCAGGTCGCCTTTCTCCGAGCCGACATCGGTGATCCGCAGCGCCCCGTCCTGCAAGGCGACCGTAAGCCGTGGGTTGGCTGGCAACTGGCGCATCAGCGTCGGCGAACCGGGCAGGCTCAGGTCGTCACGGCGCCAGGCGCGCGCGTCGTCCTGGGCCGTGAGCCTGAGGGCCAACCCGCCCGCTACCGCGAAGATCAGCAGACCTTGAATCGTCATGCTCGTGCCCCTCTATTCTTGATGCGCTCCCGCGTGCTCCAAACCACCCAATATGCCCCCCCACCATGGCCAATCAACCCAACGCTTCCCCCGAGCAGGGCTGTTTCAAGAAACCGGGCTGGGCGGCGCAACACCCCGTGGTCTGTCTGCCGTATCTGGTGGCGCGAGAATACCCGCCGTCAGGCATGGCACAGGCGCCAAGCCAAAGCGGTGTCGCGGTCGCCGTCGGCGACCATGC
>CAIZKT010000363.1:0-6153 GCA_903933565.1 uncultured Victivallales bacterium
ACCAGCCCGGAACGGGCTTGGCATCGCGGGCTCCAGGAGAGGACTCCAGGGCACCAGAGAAGGCTGCGAAGCTCTGCCGCAATCGGTTTCTTGAAACAGCCCTGCCTTCCGCCCGTTGTGCGTTGACGGTGTCGGCGCGAGCCTGTATAGTGCGCGGCATGTCGCGTTTTCCGGCCAAGCCATTCCTGGTCGTGCTGCTGTTGGCGGCATTTGCGCTGTCTGTGACTGGGCAAGGCGTTGCCTGTGCGGACGACGGCCCGGTCGCTTGTCAGCCGGAGGGCGAGTGCGTCTGTCACTGCCACACGCCCTGTGTCTGCCTGTGGGCTGCGCTGGTCCAACCAGAGGGCGTTCTGCAGGTCGATCCGGTCCCCGACACGAGCCAGTTCGCCGAAGCGCTTCTCCCTGCGGAGATCTTCCGCCCTCCCATCGCCTGAGCCCGCTGCTGGGCCCTGGCCGGCCCTCCGTTCCGCCGGTACAGCAAACGGGCGGACGTTGCGCAGCGCGGGTGTCTGACGCTGTGGACCGGCATCCCCTTGTGAGTCTCGAGCGAAGGTGTTTCCCTATGTCTGTTTGTGGTCAGCATGGAGGCAAGGCGTAAGGCAATGATTGAGGCTCAACACATCTCCAAATGGTTTGGCCCGAACCTTGCCGTCGACGACGTCTCGTTCACGGTGGAACGGGGCGACGTTCTCGGCTTCCTCGGGCCGAACGGGGCCGGCAAATCGACCAGCATGCGGATGATCACGGGCTTCCTGCCGCTGTCGGGCGGGAAGGTGAGCATCGGCGGGCATGACATCGAGGCCAGCCCGATCGCGGCGAAGTCGCTGGTGGGCTATCTGCCGGAGAATGCGCCGGCGTATCCCGAGATGACGGTGGACGGGTTCCTGCATTTTGCGGCCGAGATCCGCGGTCTGCGGGGGCGGGCCGCCACGGAGGCGGTGACGCGGGCGATCCGGACCTGCTTTCTGGAGCGGGTGCGCTACCAGAGCATCGAGACGCTCTCCAAGGGCTACAAGCATCGGACCTGCTTCGCGCAGGCGATCCTGCATGATCCGCCGGTGCTGGTGCTGGACGAGCCGACCGACGGGCTGGACCCGAACCAGAAGCACGAGGTCCGCCAGCTCATCAAGGAGATGGGCAAGACCAAGGCGATCATCGTCTCGACCCACATCCTCGAGGAGGTCGACGCGATCTGCTCGCGGGTGATCATCATCGACCGCGGCAAGCTGGTGTTCAACGGGACGCCGCGGGAGCTGCGGGCGCGCGGGTCGTCGGCGGGCACGGTGGTCTGCCGGGTCCTGGCGGTGTCGGCGGCCGACCTGGTCAAGGCGTTGACCGGGCTGGAGGGGGCGGCGGAGCCCGAGGTCGTCAGCGCGGGGACCGGGGCGGTGACGGTGCGCCTGGCGGCAACGGGCCGCGAGGCGGGCCTGGCGGGGAGGGTGCGCAAGGTGCTGGCGGGCAAGGGCTGGGAGATTGACGAACTGCATACCGACGAAGGCCGTCTCGACGAGGTCTTCCGCGAGATTACGATTCCCGATACGGTGCAGGAGGGCCAGTCATGACCGGGCTGCGGAATACATGGGTTGTCGCCAAGCGTGAGCTGTCGGGGTACTTCGTGTCCCCGGTCGCCTACGTCTTCACGTGCTTCTTTCTCCTGCTGAGCGCGTCGTTCACCTTCATGCTCGGCGGCTTTTTCCCGCGCAACGAGGCCTCGCTGGTGGCCTTCTTTCTGTGGCACCCCTGGCTCTACATGTTCCTGGTGCCGGCGGTGGGGATGCGGCTGTGGTCCGAAGAGCGGCGGGTGGGGACGTTCGAGTTGCTGCTGACCATGCCGATCACGACCCTGCAGGCCGTCCTCGGTAAGTTCCTGGCTGGTTGGCTGTTCCTGGGGCTGGCGCTGCTGCTGACCTTCCCCATGATCCTTACCGTGGCCAGCCTGGGCAAGCCCGACGGCGGGGTCATCGCCTGTGCCTACCTGGGCAGCTTCCTGATGGGCGGTGCCTTCCTCGCCATCAGTGGCATGACCAGCTCGTTGACCCGCAACCAGGTGGTCAGCTTCATCCTCTCGGTGGTGATCTGCTTCCTGCTGATTCTGGCGGGCTGGCCGCCGGTGACGAACGTGTTGACCAACCTGTATGACAGCCTCTGGTTTCTGCGCTTCCTGGTGATGGCGGCAGTGCTGGTAGCGTCGGTGGTGGTCCTGGGACTGCTGCGGGTGGCCGGGGCGCCGTTGCGCGGCGTGGTGGTGGGGCTGGCCTGGTGGGGTATGTCGCTCAGCCTGGCCCTGGTGGCGCTGTTCTGGGACAAGATCAGCTTCCTGGGCGCCTCGGGCTTCCGCGCCGCGGTCGAGAGCTCGGCCGCTGGCCTCATCGACTTCGCGGTGAAGGTCAGCATCATGGGGCATTTCGATGCGCTGCAACGCGGGGTTGTCGACCTGCGCGACATGGTGTACTTCGCGACCGTGATCGGGTTCGCGCTGTTTACGACAGGGGTCGTGCTGAAAACGCGCCGGTCCTAAGCACAGATTGCGCGGCGGTCCAGGGCAGCACCCAGGACGCCTTGCGAGGAGGCTTGCAGAAACGATGAGTACCGAGAAGAGAACGTTTGAGACCTACCTTTACGGCGCCGTCGGCGTCGTCGGCATGCTGGTGGTTCTGGTGGCGCTGAATGTGCTCCTTAGCTCCACCAGCGTCCGGCTGGACTGCACCCAGGAGCATCTCTACACGCTGGCCGATGGGACCAAGCAGATTCTGCAGGAGCTGGATACGCCGGTGACCTTGCGCCTGTACTTCAGCAAGGACGTGGCCCAGATGCCGCCCCGGCTGAGCACCTATGCGGAACGGGTGCAGGATCTCCTCAAAGAGTACGAACAGAACGCCCGCGGTAACCTCGAGGTAACGAAGCTGAACCCGACCCCGGATTCGGACGCCGAGGATTCGGCCAATCTGGACGGTGTGACCGGTCAGCCCATGGGCTCCTTTGGGGCCGGTGACACGCTGTTTCTGGGGCTGGCGGTGAGTTGCCTGGATACGACCGTGGCGCTGCCGTTTCTGTCCCCCGACCGCGAGGACCTGCTGGAATACGACATCACCCGTGCCATCTACCGCGTGCAGCACGCCAAGAAGGTCAAGATCGGGGTGCTGAGTTCATTGCCGATCATGGGTCGGCAGGTACCGCCGCAGATGATGATGCAGATGCCCAACGCCAGTCAACAGCCGCCCTGGCAGGTCATCACCGAACTCAAGCGTGACTTCGAGGTCGTGGAGGTACAGCCGGACCTGGAAACCGTCGACAGCGACATCAGCGTGCTCATGCTCGTGCATCCGAAGGACCTCAAGGACAAGGCCCTGTATGCCATTGACCAGTTCGTCCTGCGGGGCGGCAAGGTTCTCGCCTTCCTCGACCCGATGAGCATGGTGGAGACGCAGTCACAGCAGCAGCAGCCGATGCAGATGATGCCGCCAGGCGCCTCGACCCTGGGCAAGCTGATGCAGGCCTGGGGCGTGACCATGGACACGGAGAAGCTGGTTGCTGACACCCAGTTCATGGCGCGCATCCGGCGCCGCGCGGATGCGCCGCCGGAGTCTATGCCGCTGGTGCTGCAACTCACCGCGGCGGCCATCGACCCGAGCGATCCGGCCACCGGACAGCTCGATAACCTGCTGTTCATCTTCGGCGGCTCGCTGTCTGGCGACGGCGCCGCGGGGCTGACCAAAACCGTCCTGCTGAAGACCTCCGAGAGCGTCCAGGCGGTGGAGAAGTTCATGGCGCAGGGCGCCCCCGACCGTATCCTGCGTGACTTCAAGTCGCTGGAGGTCCCTCAGGCCCTGGCCGTGCGGCTCACCGGTAAGTTCAAGACCGCCTTTCCGGACGGTAAGCCTAAAGAGGACGACGCCGCTAAGGGCGACGCGAAGAAGGACGAGGCGAAGGAGAGCCCGCCGCCGGTGGCCGGGCTGAAGGAAGGCACGGTCGATTCGGCGGTGATCCTGGTGGCCGACTCGGACATGATCTTCGATAACTTCTGCGTCGAGCGCGGAAACTTCCTCGGAGCGAGCTTCGCTCAGCCCATCAACGACAATCTGGCCATGGTGCAGAATATGGTTGAGCAGTTGAGTGGCGACAGCCGTCTCATCGGCATCCGCTCGCGCGGCGCCATCCGCCGGCCGCTGGAGGCCATCAGCAAGTTGCAGGCCCGCGCCGAACGCCAATGGCAGGACCAGATCAAGTCCCTCGAGGATGAACTGCAGGAAGCGCGGACCAAGGTCGGCGAGCTGCAGCGCGCCAAGGGTGAGGGCAGCGACCGCGCTTTCATCTCAAAGGAGACCACCGAGGCGATCAAGAAGTTCCGTCAGAAGGAAGCCGAAGCGAACAAGCAGTTGAAGCTGGTACGCAAGCAGTTGCGCCGCGACATTGACTTCCTGGAGAATGCGGTGACGTGGACCAATATCTTGGCTATGCCCGCTCTGGTGGCTTTGTGCGGCGTGGGGTTGGCTCTGGTGCAACGGCGGAAAATGGTGCGTAAATGAACAAGAAGCAGCTTTTCCTGATCTTCGGTGCGGCCATTGTGCTGCTGGGCTTCGTCTTCGTGGCTCGCTCTGGCCGCAAGGCCGCGTGGCAGGGCCAGGCGGCGGCGGAGACGCTGCTGCCGAGCTTTCCGGTCAATGATGTGACCGGGCTTGAGATCGTTGGTAAGGGCGGCACCGTCAAATTGGTGCGCAAGGATGACGGCTGGCGAGTGGCGGAACGCTTCGAATATCCGGCCAGCTACAGCACGCTCAAGGAGTTCATGGTCAAGATCGGCGAGCTGAAGGCGGCTCAGAATGTCAAGGTGGGCGCCAGCCAGTACGGGCGCTTGAACCTCGAAGAGCCCGGCAAAGGGGACAACTCGGGCACGAAGGTGGTGTTCTACGGCAAGGACGGCAAGGCGCTGCAGACGCTGATCTTCGGCAAGGAACACACCAAGAAGACAGACGAGGCGGCTCAGCCCAACCCGATGATGGGAATGATGGGTGGCGGCGGCGGTTCCTGGCCTGACGGGCGTTACCTGCTCCTGCCGGAGAGCCAGCGTGTCGTGCTGGTCAGCGATGGCTTCAGCGCGGTGGATCCCGATCCGACCCGCTGGCTGGAGAAGGAGTTCTTCAAGGTTAGCGATATCAAGGATGCCCGCCTCGTGTCGGCTGACCAGGAGCTGTGGAGTGTGTCGCGGGACAGCAAGACCGCGGAGCTGGCTCTGGTCGGCCCTGTGCCCGAAGGCAAAGAGGTCGACACCGGCAAGCTCAGCAGCATCAAGACCGCTTTCGGCTGGGCCAGCTTTACCGATGTCGCGGACCCAGCGCTCAAGCCCGAGGATACGGGCATGGACAAGCCGAAGGTCTTCACGGCACGTGACTTCGATGGTTTCGTCTACACCGTGCGCATCGGCAAAGAGAGCGGCGACGGCAAAGTCAACGTGCAGGCTGAAGCCGCTTTTGACGGCCCCAAAGAACGCACCCCGGAGGCCGCCGAGAAGCCGGAAGACAAGCCGAAGAAGGACGAGGAGTTCGCCAAGAAGTCGCAGGAGAACAAGGACAAGGCCGAGCAGACGAACCGGCGGCTGAAGGGCTGGACCTACGTCGTCAGTAAGTACACCGTCGATAGCGTCACCAAGAACCGCGACGAACTGCTCAAGGACAAAGCCAAGCCGGCGGAGCCCAAGCCTGAAGCAACTCCGCCCGCCGCCGTTGAGCTGCCGCCCGCGCCTGCCGCCCCGGTCGCCGAGCCCGCGCCCGCAGTCGTCCCGGCGCCGGCCGCGGCGGTAGCGCCCCCGCCGCCCCCGCCGCCCCCGCCGCCTGCCGTGCCCGCCAAGCCGGTGGAAGAGAAGGCGAAGTAGTCGACTCTCGGCAGAGGAACCAGGCAAGCAGACAACCTACGCCCCGGCTGATCCACGGATTGGCCGGGGCGTTTGATTTCACCTCTGCAATACGGGCTTCGACCGGGCTGCCCTCCCGCGGTCGCGGAGCACGACTCAACTGCAAGCGCGCCCGTCATCTGGAAGCCATCTCATGGCGTCGGGCGCAGGTCAGTTCACTGGGTGGTGACGACTCAGAAGCTGTGAAGAAATCGGGGTCGGAATCGGTATCGTGCCTGGCTGAACCCTGTAAAGTGGCTTGCGGA
>CAIZKT010000364.1:0-11125 GCA_903933565.1 uncultured Victivallales bacterium
CCCGAAACGGGCTTGGCATCGCGGGCTCCAGGGCCACGGTGGATACCGCGAACCTGCCCGAAACGGGCTTGGCATCGCGGGCTCCAGGGAGGCCAGCGGGCTCATGGCAGACACCTGCCAGATCCAGCGGAGGCTCTTTCTTGGAACAGCCCTGCTCCGCGGGCCTGCCTACGCCGCGGCGGCGCTGAGGCGGTGTATACTCTGTCCAATAAGGAGTCGTTATGGATACCTGCACAACATCACCTGGTTCAGCCCCGGCCCTTACCCCGCGCCTGCAGCGCTTGCGGGAACGCATGAACACCGGTACGCACGTCCACCACCGGACCTGGATCCCCGCGGCGTGGTCAACGGCCCAGCTTCCGTGTTCCCTGGCCGAACGCAAGGCGTTGATCGTGAAGCGGATGTGCGAAGAGATGCCGATCTTCATTGACGCCGATGAGTGGATCGTCGGCTCGCGCACCGCTCTTCCCGCGGGCGACCGGAGCCGAGCGCTGGCGGAAAACTACCGGAACGTCAACCTCTACGCCGGCGTCCCGTTTCGCACCCAAGAGGAAGAGGCCGCCACCCGGGCGGGCAGGAGCGATACCACGCATCGGCTGGCCGGGTACGGGAAAGTCCTGGAACTTGGCCTGGGCGGCCTGTCCCGCCAGGCGTCCGCACGTCGGGACGGCGAAATGGATGCGGCGAAAAGCAGTTTCCTGAACGCCATTATCATCGCCCTCCAAGGCCCCGCCATCCTCGCTCGGCGATATGCCACACTGGCGACGGAACTCGCCCAGGCCGCAAGCGCTGAACGTCGCCAGGAACTCCACGGCATCGCCAGAACCTGCGCCGCTGTGGGTGACGGCGGCCCCCCCGGCAACCTCCAGGAAGCCCTGCAACTCTTCTGGTTTGCCCATCTCACCATCTTGATGGAAAACTACACCCTTATGACCTATGGCCGCTTCGACCAGCACCTCGCCCCGTTCTGGAACAGCGTTCCCGAAACCCAGGCGAGAGAACTCCTGGCGTGTCTTCTGATCAAAATGAACGACACCATCGATGTCCCCGGGGTCGAATCGGAAAACCTGGTCCTGGCCGGCTACCGCCCCGACGGCGTGGACGGGTGTAACCCCGTCACCTATGCAGTCCTGGACGCCCTCGACGCCCTGCGCCTGCCCAACCCGCTGGTCAACGTCCGCCTCAACCAACAGTCGCCGCCCGCACTCCTGCGCCAGACCTGCGACCTGGCCCGCCGGGGCCTGTCCCAGCTCGCGTTCTACAATGATGACGCCGTGGTCCCGGCCCTCGCCAGCGCCAACCTCCCCGTCGAAGACGCCCGGAACTGGGCGCTGGACGCCTGTCAGGACATCCTCATCGAAGGCCGGGCCGCGTTCTACGGACAGTGCGTCGAACTGACCCCGCTGGTTCTGGAAACCTTGAAGAACGCCAGCGAAACCTGCCCGACCTTCGAGGCATTCCTGGGCCTTTACAAGCAGAAACTCAGCGCCCGGGTCGCCGCGGTCGCCGAGGGGGCCCGACAAACCCGCCGGAAACCCCTGGTCGATCCCCATCCGTTTCTGTCAGCCACCATCGACGATTGCATCGCCAAAGGCCTCGACTGCGAAGACGGCGGCTACCGCTACAGCCACCGTGGCATCTTCCTGGGATCTCCGGTGAACGCCATCAACAGCCTGGCGGCTCTCAAGCAGGTCGTTTACGACCGCAAATCCGCCACGCTGGCCGAGGTGGCAACCGCTTGTCAGGAGGATTTTAAGGACCGGGACACCCTGCGCAGCATGCTCCTGGCTGCACCCAAGTGGGGGAATGACGACGATGAGGTTGATCTCATCGGCAAGGACATCATCGAATTCGGCTGCCACGAGATCCAGAAACAACGCGTCGACGACTACGGCACCTTCCTCTCCGGCGTCCACCAGGCCTGGCATGTCACCACCGGCCAACGCACCCCGGCAACGCCCGACGGCCGCAAAGCCGGCGAAGGATTCCCGGTCACTCTCTCGCCCGTCAACGGCACCGCAGGTCACGGCCCGACGGCCATCATGAAATCCGTGACCAAGATCGATCCCATGGTCCTGCAATGGAACTGTTCCCTGACCCTCGGATTCCACGCCACGGCTCTGGTCGGCGACGCGGGTCTGGCCAAGTTCGAGATGCTGCTGAAGACCTACCTGTCGCTTGGCGGCGTGCAGCTGCAACTGAACGTTATTGATGTAAACGCCTTGCGTGCCGCCCAGAAGAACCCCGACCAGTACCGCGACCTGGTCGTCCGGGTGTGGGGCTACTGCGCCCGCTTCGTCGACCTCCGCCCCGAATACCAGGAAGACATCATTGCCCGCACCCTGGCAGCGTGATCGGACCGACCGCCCCACAGGCATCGCCCGCATCATGGACTGGCGCATTGCTTGTATGAGAACCAGGGTTCAGGGTTCAGGGTTCAGGCTGGTGGACATGGAGGCGGTTGCCATGCATATCAGACCCCGAAACCTGAAACCCGTTCTCACTTCAGTATGTCCGGCACCAGCCCGGGGCCCGGCTGAAGCCGGACCAGGTGCCGCCCACCCCGCGCCCGCCGCCGCCGCCAGGATCACGCGGGTCAGGCGCCAGCCTGGGTCAGACGGGCTCCATGGCCAGGCTGGTCGGTGGGCAGAACGACGCCATCAACCAGCGGCGCGCCGACGGCGGGGTCCTCGCGGAGGTTGAGGTGCGAGTCCAGGTCGAGGTGGTCGAAGAGAGCGCCGATACAGGCTGCGGCACTGATCGCGATGGACGACTCGCCCATGCAGCCCAGCATGGTTTGCAGCCCGTGTGCCCGGGCCGTGGCGACCAGGCGGAGGGCTTCGGTCAGCCCGCCGGTCTTCATCAGCTTGAGGTTGATGCCATCGACGCGGTCGGCCAGGCCGGGCACGTCACTGGCCAGGTTGCAGGATTCGTCCACAAAGATCGGCAGAGGGCGGTTACGGAACAGCTCCGGGAGCTGATCCTCGGCGCCCTGGGGTAGCGGTTGTTCAACGTAGTCCACGCCACGCTCGGCGAGCCAGGGCAGCAAGCGCTTGGCGTCGGCGAGAGTCCAGCCGCCATTGGCGTCGACGCGCAGGCCCGCAGCAAAGGGCCGGGCTGCCGCGGCGGCCGCCACGAAGGACGCCTGGTCGGCCTCCAGCCCCTCTTTGCTGCCGAGCTTGATCTTTAGGTAACGGCAACCCGTACGCTGCAGCATCTCGGTGACCTCCTCGCGGACGATGGCGGGCGGGTTCAGGCCGACCGTGATACTGGTAGGAACCGACTGGCGGGGCAGGCCGAAGAGGCGCCACAGCGGCTGGCCGCAGAGCTTGGCGAAGCGGTCCCAGAGAGCCACCTCCAGGGCGGCGAGAGCGCGGGGACGCACGCCGGCCTCCCGGGCACGCCGCCAGATTTCGGTGATGGCCAGGTCCGGCGGACAGTGCTCCCAGAAGCGCCTCAACTGCTCGATGCCGGTGTCACAGGTCTCCCCGCCCAGTGCGTTGGTCCCCACCAGTTCGCCGATCCCGCTGACCCCGTCGCCGCTGACTGAGACGAAGAGGTTCTCTGAGCTGAAGGTGATGCCGCGGCTGATCGCCAGGGCGTGGATCTTGGGGAGGTGCAGACGTTCAAAACTGAGCTTCATGGCCGTGTGTACCGCCCTGAGACGCGGCGGGGCGCGGCACGCTGCGCGGCGGGCGTCTTGCCGCCAGGTTTCTTCTTTTGCACGGAGAAGCCGAAGAATCCCAGGTAACGGCCCAGCTCATAGTAGCTGCCGTGAGCGTAGCAGAGCGGGGCAGAACGGACCAGCGAGAACGCCTTGGTGCGGGCGTCCAGCAGCGCCTCATCGGCGTAGACGGCGACGATCTCGGCGAGGAAGAGGTCGTGGCTGCCCAGGGAGCGGCAGTCCTTCACCCGGCATTCCAGGCACACCGGGCATTCGGCCACCAGTGGCGCGCCGGTCTGCGGGCCGGCCAGGGGGGTGAGCCCGGTCTGGCTGAACTTGTCCACCTCGCGCCCCGACTTCACCCCACACCAATCCACCACTGCCGCCTGGCTTGCCGAGGGCAGGTTCACCGAAAACACCTCGTACTTGCGAATCAGCGCGTGCGAATGGCGCTCGGGCCGGACCGAGATCGACAGCATCGGCGGCTCGGAGCAGACAATGCCAGTCCAGGCCAGGGTAATCAGGTTGGCATCGGCGCCGATGCGACCGCAACCGACCAGTACCACCGGCAGCGGGTGCAGCACGGTTCCCGGCTTCCAGGTCATCTTGCCCGGCAGATCGCTCATGGGGTCTACAGCCCTCTCGGTTCCAGTGCAGGTCATGGTCTGGCCTTACGGTGGTGTCGGCGGTGCGACGGGCCGCAGGCGGAAGGTGCGGACGCTGATCAGGTAGCCACTCGCCTGGCGGTTTCTGCCGGTGACCGTGATGCCGATCTCGTGGCGACCGGCGGTCAGCAATACCTCGCCCATGGACACGGGGCCGCTGACGTCCAGCTCGGGGGCATAGGCGTCGAAGGGCGCGCCCGCCGGGGTGCTATCCACGGATACCTGCGCTATGCCGTAGCGGGGATAGAGGCAAAAATCGGCAAACAACTCGTAGGTCCCTTCGCTCTCGACGGTCACGGTGAAGGTCATGGAATCGCCGGGGCGCGCGGCGTTGAGGAGGAACGAGCCGAGTTCGTCAAGCGGCTTGATGCGGGTTTCGGTGCGGGACAGGACGGGCAGCTGGCGCGCCTCGTAGACACGTCCCGCGATGGCGCAGGCGGGCGCCCTACGGACGGCCACTTGGTAGCGCTGCATGCCTGGGGCAAAGGGCAGGATCATGACCAGCTTGGCGTTGGCCAGGGGCGCCAGGCCGTCCTTGGCGTAAGGGTTATGCTGGCGCGCTGGCCACAGAAGCGTGGCCCCAGGCGGGATGTCAACCCGCATGCCGTCCCACTCGAGCCAATCCCCGGTCTCGACCTGCGTCAGCCTCAGCGGGGTGTCCGTAAGATAGAGCGCCTGGCCGGCCGCGAAGCGCAGACGCCCCTGACGTCTGAGGAAAGGCACGTGCGCCTCGAAGCGGCCCTCGGCCAGAGCCACGGCTTCGTAGGTCAGCAGGAGCGCGCCGTCCTCGCCCACCGTGGCCGTCACGCGGCCGCTGTGGTCGTGGTAGAGCAGGTCGAGGCTCGGCCGCGTAGCGTCCGGGTTCAGGGTGCTGCGCGTGGGAACCCAGCGCAGGTCGCTGGCGGGGGTGAAGTCGGGGTTGGCGTCGCCGCCGCGGTGGCGCACCTTGTCGGGATCGCCCACGGTGAACGTAGACCAGTAGGGCTGCAGCTTGGTATTGCCGCCTCCGATCAGCAGGCCGAGATCGTCATGGAAGACGTCGACCAAGTTCTGCCGGTCCTGTATCCAGCGGTTCCGTGGCGCCGGGCAGCAGTAGGCGCTAAAGCAGACTTGCCAGGGCTTGTCGCGTTGCACCAGGGCCTTCCGATCCCCGAGGACGAACTGGGCGTGGTCGCCGCGGACCGGCGCCGCAGCGGCACCGCCGACGCCGCCGTAGATAAGCATGGCGGCGGCATAGTCAGCGTTGACCAGGCCACCCTGGTCCCGGAGCACCTGTGTCTGGCTGCTGAGGAAGCCGCGGCCAGCGACCGTATAGGAGAAGCCGACGTTGCCGATGTTGCGTTCCCGGTGGTAGATCTGGCGTTCGTCCACGGCGGCGATCGGGGTGCCGTCAGGCCATAGCATCGCCGCATGGAAGCGAGCCCCGCGCTCGAGGGCCGGCAGCACGGAGGCATCGTGTGAGACCGCGTAGTAGGTGCCGATGGCCTCCATGTATACCATGTTGTAGCCGACCACGGGACCGTAGTTCTCAGACCAGAATCCGGCCGGATCCTGGCCCGCTACAGTGCGCGCCATGAACCTGCGGGCAACCTCCTTCCAGTCGGCGTTCTGGAAACACTCGCCGGCAAGGTAGAGCGCCATGGCATGGTGGACCGAGGTGTTCTGCACCCCCTCGTCCAGGTAGTGGCGAATCCCGCGGAAGCCAAGCAGCAGGCCCCTTTCCCAGGCCTCGCGGCTGGCGGCTGGCATGGCCTCGCGGATCAGGGCGTAGGAGCGGATCCAGCGGCTGTACGTCCAAGGCATGTGTATCTGGCCCCAGGTGGAGTTGTCTTTCTTGCGAAATACCCACATGCCCTGCGCATCCTGCTCGGTGACCAAGGCCTCTCCGCCCTTGCAGATGGCTTTGAGAACCAGGTCGTCGTGGTAGTAGGGGTTTGCCGGGTCCCGGGTGGCCCAGGCGGCAGCCAGAGGAAAGATGACGTTCTGTTCCATGCAGACCCAGGGATCCCCGCCGAAGCGCCCATTTTCCGGGTTCTGGGTCTTGAGAATGCCGGGGACCTCATGGACCAGGCTGGCCATGAGCCAGGCGCGATCCGGCCACTGTACCGCCGCAGGGGAGGCCAGGCACGGCTCGGCGGCCAGCGCCGCTAGCCCTGTCAAGAGTGCTGTGATGTACCGCATGGGTGGCATAAGCGAAGGCTGCCTGACAAGCCTGCCCAAGGGTGCAGCACCCCGCTGCCTGTCACCCAGCAAGACGAGTGGCGCAGTCGGCGGATTGGGACCCAGGGGCGAGGGGGCGAAACGGCGAGGCGGCGACACGGCGAATCGGCGAGGCGGCGAAATGGCGAGGCGGCGAGGCGGCGAAACGGCGAAACGGCGAGGCGGCGAAACGGCGAGGCGGCGAAGCGGCGAGGCGGCGAGGCGCAGGCGGGAAGCCCCGTCCGAAATGTCCGCCCCGTCCGAAATGTCCGCCCCGTCCGCCCGCACACGGCATACGGCGCCAGGCCGTTTGAGGCCTGCGCCTCCGGCAGTACGGTAGGCGTCGCCGCTGGTGGCGCACCTGAAGCGCGTCGGGCGGCCGGGAACTCAGGCCCATGAACTCGCGCATCGAGCGTCTCCGTGAAGCAGTGTTGGCGGACTTCGCGTCCTGCCGGGGCTCGCGTTTGACCGACCGCGCCGAACAGACGGCGTTGGCACGCCTGGCAGCGCGGGAGTACCGCGCCTCGGTCGGCGCGCCTGAAGTCGAGCGCAAGGCGGCTTTTCTGGAAGCCTTTGCGCGGGAGATGCCCGTGTGCTTGCGGCCCGACGAGCTGATTGTCGGTTCGCAGCGGTTTATGGCGCCGCCGTGGTCGCAGATCCTGGGCGACGAAGCGGCGCGGGCCATGCAGTTTCGCGGCAACCTTGGCCACATCGTCGTGGACTACGGACGGGTGTTGCGCCGCGGCATCTCAGGACTGCGCTGCGACCTCGCCGCGGTACCGGTAACGGCCTGGGTGTCGCCCGCGAACCGGGCTGCCTTTCCGCGGGCGCTGGAGGCCTTTGCCTGCTTCATTGCCCGGCATGCCGAGGCCGCCGCCGCCGCCGGGGAGCGCCAGGCCGGCGAGGCCTGCGCCTGGATCGCAGACCGCCCGCCGAGCACCTTCCAGCAGGCGCTGCAGCTCACCTGGTTGACCCACGTGTTCCTGCACGCCGAATCCCCCTCGACCGCGGCCATCAGCTTTGGCCGACTGGATCAGTACCTGTGGCCGTACCTGCGGCGCGACCTCGCTGAGGGCATCCTGGATGAGATCCAGGCGCGGGATCTGTTGAGCGGTTTCTGGTTGAAGTGCTGCGAGGGCGACGAGTCGCAGAATCTGGTGGTGGGCGGCTGTGACGAGGCCGGGCGCGGGGCCGAGAATCCGCTCTCCAGGCTCTGTCTGGAGGTCTGCCGCGACCTGCGCGTCTGGCAGCCATCTCTTTCGGTCCGCCTCGGCCCGGATAGCTCTGCCGGTTTCCGGCGGGCCGCCTGCGAGTTGGCGGCACTGGGGTTCGGCATGCCGTCGTTCCTCAACGACCCGGTGGTCATTCGTGCGCTCGAGGCGGCCGGTATTCCGCTGCCACGGGCCCGTGACTATGGCATTGTCGGCTGCTACGAGGCCACGCCCCAAGGGGATGCGATGCCCTATACCGTGGCGGGGAACATCCTCCTGCCTACCCTCTTTCGCGACTACCTGGCACAGGCGTCAGCGGCGGGCTACGAGGAGTTCGAAGCCGGCTTCACGGCCTTCTTGCGACGGCGCTACCGGGAGGTCATTCTGCCCGGATTCCAGACGTCCTGGGAGCAGCGCGCAAAGGCCACGGCGTCGCCCTTTGAGAGCCTCTGCGTGACCGGCTGCCTGGAGTCGGGGCGTTGCGCCGAGGAGGGGGGCGCCCGCTTCAACCTCTACGGCGTCGACATCCTGGGTTTGGGCACCGCGGTCGATAGCCTCCAGGCGGTGCGTGAACTGGTCTATCAGGACCGGGCCCTGACCCTGCGCGAACTGCGGCAGACCCTGGAGGCCGATTTCGCCGATGGCACGGTCTTGCGGCGCTGCCGGGCGTTACCGGGGAAGTATGGGACGGATGCAGACTTCACCAACGCGCTGGCGGGACGGCTGTCCGAAGTCCTGGGGCGGTTGGTGCTCGACCACCCGCTGGCGCATGGGGTACGGCCCTATCCGGGGCTTTTCCTGTTTGGCAGCGACATCATGATGCCCTGTCCGGCCACGCCGGACGGCCGCCGCCAGGGCGACCGCGTGTCGTATGGCTGCGGCCCCGGCGTCTTCGGGCGCCAGGCGGGACCGACTGCCGTACTGAACTCGGCAGCGAGTCTGCGGCACGATCTGTTCGGCTGCGGCAACCCGCTGCTCCTGAGCCTGAGCCCGGCGGACGCGGAAGGCTCGGCCGGCGTCGCCCGGGTGGCGGCGCTGGTGGACGGCTACTTCGCTCGCGGTGGCTTCCAGGTGCATTTCAACACGACCTCGGCCGAAACGCTGCGCGAAGCCAAGGCACACCCGGAACAGCACTCCGGGCTGCTGGTCCGAATCAGTGGCTACAGCGCTCGCTTCACCGAACTCGCCGAACGCTGGCAGGACGCCTTGATCGAGCGCACGGCCGTCGGGGTCTGAGGCCGATTCGGAGGGGTGATGCTGGCAGGTCACGTCCAGTTTGTGGTGCTTGATTTCGAGAGTACCGGCAGCGTCGCCGCTCTTGCCAATGAGCCCTGGCAGATCGGCATCGCCTTGCTTGACGCCGGGCGGGTCGCGGAGAGTCATTCCTTCTCCAGCCTGTTGCGAGTCGGCCGGCGGCCCTTCAATCCCTACGCTCCCGGACGGCACGCGCTACTGCGGGACGAACTCGCCACCGCGCCGCTGCTGATGGACCTGTGGCCGGTGCTGAGTCCGTGGCTGCTGGGGCGCGTGCTGGTGGCACACCATGCAGCCATCGAGCAGAAGTTCCTGGGCGAGGCCTTTCCGCTGCACCACTTCGGGCCCTGGGTGGACACGCTGGAATTGGCGCGCATCGCTTACCCGCGGAGTCCGAGCCATCGTCTGGAAGACTTGGTCGATGCCCTTGGGCTCACCGCGCGAGTACGGGGCCTCTGCCCCCATCTGGCTCCCCACGATGCCCTCTACGATGCGCTGGCGTGCGCCACCCTGCTGGAACACCTCCTGGCCTTGCCCCATTGGCAGGGCCTCAGCGTGGATGACCTCGTCGCGGCCCGCTCGGGCTGGGCGCGGGGGTCGCGCCAGGGCGCCGCGCGTTGAGCCGCCTGGCTTGGCTTCAGGGTCTGTTGCCGGGGCCAGACGTGCAAGGCCACAGGCACATCGTGTTAGCCTTGTGCCATACCGCGGCAATCGCGGTTCCCATCCGCCGGCGCCAGCGCCCATGCTTCTGGAAGCGACCCTCGGCAGCCTGCCACCGAAGCTCTGCCGACCTGTCTGCCAGCGAAAAAGCCGCAGGCGCGGCCAGCGTGGCGTTGACTCAGTGTCGGCTCGCACTATGGTATGAGCCTGTTCGTTTCAGGTGGCGGCTTAGCTCAGTTGGTTAGAGCAACGGAATCATAATCCGTTTGTCCCCAGTTCGAATCTGGGAGCCGCTACCACTTTTAGCCTCAAAACGCCTTCCTGGCGTCCCCTCTTGATACCCTGTGATACGCCGTGAAACGACTCTTTTCGGCCCATAGCGGCCCAAACCGGCCCAAGCCCTTCTGAGGCTAAATCCCGCACGGCAAGCACGGTGAAACATGCCAATCCGGCCCATCCCGCCTATCGCCGGCAGCCGATGCATGGGCCACGAAAAGCGCAGCCGGATCACTCGCATGGGTAGTACCGTCACCGGCCGGTACCGGGACACCGTACCACCTCATTCCGGCCCAAGTGCCGCCATTCCGGCCCAAGAACTACCGTCTCCACTGAAATCCCGTCACCACGGCCCGCCAGCGCCCGTCTGCCGCGTCCACCGTCGCCGGCCAGGTCGTTTGCCGGGTCGCGGTAGAAGCCGGTCGGGAATGGCCTGCTGGGCGGCCCCTCGACGTGATCCTCGACGGCGCTCGGCGGTGGCGATGGCAACCGTGGCGGTATTGCCACACTGGCGGCAGGATTGCCACCCGTTCATGGGGCCACCGTGGCGCCTGTACCGACAGACGCTGCCACCCCCCGTTGCCGCTTTGACACCCCGCCCGTCCCGGCTATTCTAGGGTGCAGACGTTGAGGTGCGGTGGAGTCTTTCTGTTTGTCGGGAATCACCAGACATGGCGGACCACGAAGGCACCACGCCCGAGGTGGAGAGCTTCATCACCCGTTGGCTGGGCTCCGGCGCCTCCGAGCGCGCCAACTACCAGCTCTTCCTGTCGGGCTTGTGCCGCCTGCTGGGCGTACCGGAGCCTGAGCCCGCCACCCCTGACGCCAGCCGCAACGCCTACGTTTTCGAGCGCGCGGTCACCTTCACCGATGGCGACGGCCGGACGACCACGAACTTCATCGACCTCTACAAGCGCGGCTGCCTGGTGCTGGAAGCCAAGCAGGGCTCCGAGCCCGCCCCCGCCGACGACGAGCCGGTGTTGTCCGACGAGATGCGCGCCCTGCGGGCCAGCCTCAAGCGCGGCACTGCCAGGCGCGGCACGGGCGCCTGGGACGCCGCCATGCTGCGGGCCAGGGGCCAGGGGGACCAGTACATCCGCGCCCTGCCGGCCACCGAGGGCCGCCCGCCGTTCCTCGTCGTAGTCGACGTCGGCTACTCCATCGAGCTCTACAGCGAGTTCACCTGTACCGGCGGC
>CAIZKT010000365.1:0-2433 GCA_903933565.1 uncultured Victivallales bacterium
CCCAGGGCGCTGCCCTGGGCTGAGGAATGGCCGCGTTTTCAGCGCTCCGCGGCGTCTGGCATTCGCGACACGTCCCGCCGGCAGTCTCCCCCAAGAGTAAAGGGACCCGTTCTGCTCGCCGGACGCGGAGACGATCGAAACAAAAACCCCTACGGAACTGACCTGCGCCCGAGCTGCGGTTGACAATGCGCCGCCAGCCATCACACTACTGACCGCAGCAAACCGAACCTCATACCGGGACAGGCTTTCCGCCCCCCTTATCGAAGGAAGACGAATCATGCGTTCGTGGACGTGGGTACGCTATCCGGTGACAGGCGGTCTCGGCCTCCTCCTCAGTCTCGCCGCCGCGGCCCAGAATCTCTTCCCTGATCCTGGTTTCGAGGCGACCGGCTCGACCGTCGACGCGGCCCATGGCGGCGCTCGCTGCGGTGTGCTCAAAGCCGGGGCGCGCAAACACTGGATCGCCCTGGGGGGCGACCTCGCGGTTGAACCCTTCGCGACCTACAAGGCGACGGCCTACGTGAAGGGCGCCATGACCAGCGGCACGGGCTATGCCCTCTACTCCTATTCCTGGAACTCCTACGGCTGGGCTTTCTCGAGCAGTGTCGAGCTCAAGCCGACGGAGACCTGGCAGCCGGTCACCGCTACCTTCGTCGTGCCGGCGGCCAAGGTCACCTTCCACCCCCTGGCCATGCTCGAGGCCGCGGACTCGAGCCTCTATGTCGACGACCTGGTCCTGGAACGGGTCAAGAGCGCCGCGGACACCATGGCGCCCCTGCTGGCCCTGCCGAACCCAAACATCGAACAGCGCCAACTGCTGGCGCGCTATCACCTCTCCAGGAACGACGAGGCCGCCGCGCTCAAGCTCATGGACGGCGCCGATATCGCCGTCAAGGCCGACCTCGCCTGCCTGCTGGCCCAACGCGCCAAGGACCCGCAGGAACGCCTGCGCTGGCTTACCGCCATGATCCGCTGGGAATGCCGGCGCTGGCCGGATGCCCCCAAACGTCTCAAGGAGCTGACCCTGAATCTGCCTGCCGCCGACACCCTGAAGGCCTGCCTGGACGCCCTGCAGCAAAGCGGCGGCTCGGAATGGGCCGCCAAGGCCGCCGCCGACCTGCTGGCCGACTCCGCCGCCCTCGCGGTGCCCACGGGCGGCTCCCTGGCCGCGGCGGCGGCCAGCCTGGACGAGCGCCGCGCCGCGGTCAAGGCCGGCAGCGCGGCTCTCCCTGCCAACAGTCCGGCCGGGGCCGCCATGGCCAGCCTCAACAAGCAGCTCGATGCCGCCGCCGCCAGCCTGGCGGCGCGCCGCGCCACCCTGGGCACCTGCCGCATCGTCATCGGCGGCCAGGCCGTCACCCCGGAAACCCACGCCATCGTCATCCCCGACCTCCCGACCCCGTCCGAACGCCGGGCGGCCGCCGAACTATCGCTGTACTGGGAACAGTTGACCGGCAGCACCTTGCCCATCCTCGCCGACGCCGAGGTCAACGCCCGCACCCCCATCCTGCTGGGCCGCAGTGCCTTGTTCGCCAAGTACGGGGTCACGGTAGACGCCAAGCGCCTCGGCCTCGAGGGCATTCACCTCGAGACCTCCGGACCGGTCCTGGTCCTCGCCGGGGGGCAGCGTGGCGTGCTCTACGCGGTCTATACCTTCCTCGAAGACGCCCTCGGCTGCCGCTGGTTCACCGCCGACTGCAGCACCGTGCCGCGGCAGGGCACCTTCACGATCGACGGCCTCAAACGCATCCACGTGCCGCCCCTGGAGTACCGCGCCACGGACTACCCCAATTCCCGTGACGCCGACTGGGCCGTGCGCAACCGCATGAACGGCACCCAGACCCGGATCGACGCGGCCCGCGGCGGCAAGATCGACTACCGGGGCTTCGTTCACACCTTCAACGCCCTGGTGCCCCCCGAGACCTACTTCGCGACCCACCCGGAGTACTACTCGGAGATCAAGGGCGCGCGCCTCGGCCCGGAGCGCACGCAGCTCTGCCTGACCAACCCGGAGGTGCTCCGTATCGCCACCGAAACCGTGCGTCGTTGGATCACCGAGTCGCCCGAGGCCACCATCTTCAGCGTCTCGCAGAACGATTGGCACAACTACTGCCAGTGCGCCACCTGCGCGGCCCTGGCGGAGAAGGAGGGCAGTCAGGCCGGACCGCTGCTGCACTTCGTCAACGGCATCGCCGATGCCATTCGAGCCGAGCATCCTGACAAGATCATCGATACCCTGGCCTACCAGTACACCCGCAAACCCCCGCAGGGGGTGAAACCCTCTCCCAACGTCGCCGTCCGTCTGTGCTCGATCGAGTGCTGCTTCGTACACCCCTTGGAGACCTGCCCAGCGAACGCCGGAGTTTCGCGTTGTCTTCCACGATGGAAATCCTGATTTTGTTCATGTCCTTTTCCTCCGCTTAATCCAAGGGC
>CAIZKT010000366.1:0-6620 GCA_903933565.1 uncultured Victivallales bacterium
CCTATCCCTACCAAACCCCGCCGCAACGGGCCGAACCGGAGAATGAAGCTGCCCTCGCCCTGCCCCGAACAGGCACCTACAGAGATCGGTGACCCGTTCCACGGCCATACTCTTCATCCCGGGCCGGGAAGCCGTGTACCGACGATGAGGAACTGGCCGGCGTAGAACCAGGAACCGGCGGGAATCTCCTTGACCGTGAAGGTGGCCGTGTGGTCTCCCGAGGGCAGTTCGGGTAGGTACCAAAAGCGCGCGTACCTGTGCTTCGCTTCGGTCTGCTCGCGCCTGGTCGTGAACGGCGTACCTCCGTCGACCACCACCTCCACGACACACGGGGTACCGTAGGGGATGTCGCTCATCCCAAGCGTCGTGCCGTGCCACGTTACGGTCAGTGTTTCCCCGGCCCGGTTGCATCTCATGGCGCCGCGCAACATGCCGTCCGTACGCCCCTTGTCGTCCCCGTAGACAGCATCGCTGGCGGCGTCAACCGGGGTCCAGCCAGCGCTGGGACTGGCGGCGGCCACGGGCAGCAAGGCCGTTTCCTCCCAGCAGGTTGCCGCGAGGGGCGCCGGCAACCGGTGGTCCTGTGCCGGTGTCTGGTCCTTGATCTTCAGTAGCGAGCGGGCAACGATGTCACGGTAAACCGCGTGTCCGGCATCGCCAGGATGAACCCCGTCACTGGAGAAAACGAGCTTGCCTTCAACCGGCGTGGCGCCCTGAAACACCAGGCTACCGGCCTGCTCGCGCTGCGCAATCTCGACACCGAGATCGATGGTGGGAATGCCGTAGGCATTGGCGATGCCCTCCATGATCCGGCCAAACGGTGTCGTCTTCCCCACCTGGAGATCCTTGAGCATCCACTGGCCGATGGTATAGACGAAGCAGATGTCCGTGCGCGGACTGTGCTTCCAGACCTGTCGCACGATGCCTTCGACCGACTGCCGTTCGAACCCGCCGCCGCCGTTGACGCGGCATTCGAGAAACACCAGGTCAGGGTCGTGTGCCAACACATCCCCTCTCACTCGACAGGCGCCGTAGTCGGATCCGGTACCGGAGATGGCCGCGTTGATCTCGATGATCTGCACCGTGGGATACTGCGCCCTGAACCAGGCCAGCGTCTTGGGCCGCCAACCCGAGGCCGCCGTGATGCTGCCGCCGAGATAGGCAATGCGTACGGGTCCGCCCGCCTGCAACTTCGCGAACAGGTTCGGTAGGCCGTCGCGGGGGCGAAATTCCTCGGCGACGTTCACATCGTGGCTGTAGGGGGCAGCGCCAAGACAGGTCGCCAGCAGCAGTGGTGCAATCGTGATTCTCATGGTTGAACTCCGGGTGTAAACGTTGGGAACGGTACCGCTTACACTCAACTACATACTATAAGATGACTTATAGCACGTCTATGGTACGTTAGTGCCTTTGCACGCTGTCGTTCTGGCTTCTACCTGAATGGAAGGGTTATGCTGACACACAACCATATGCTATAAAATGACTTATGGTGTAGTTATGGCTATGTTTTAGCCTTTACACGCCATTTTTTTCTAGCTTGAACCTGCGTACAAGGTAATCCATGGCACCATACTTACCTGTCAGACCGGCCAGGGGCGACGTGCATGGACCCGCACGGAGTTCTGGATGAAGCACCAACGTGGCCGCTAGACATCTGAAAGGCCAAAGAATATCGCTCGTAAGGCCATACTTGTCCCATGATGAAGTCTACAACACATTTGTGGCAAAGTACTTATGTGGGAACGGCACCAGGACCCATTACGCCCTGATGCCTTGTGTGGCTTGACACCGTGAAGAGAGGCGTCATGCTGCGGGGTTGATCCCCACTATCCGGAGAGTACGATGACAAAAGCGACGTTGAGAGTTGGACTGGTCGGTTGTGGCGGCATTTCGGGTGCTCACTTCAACGGTTGGCAGAAGCTCAATCCCGAGTGCCAGATTGTCGCCATCTGCGATATTCTTGAGGCGGCGCTGCAGCGACGCGGGAGTGAGTTTCAGATTCCCACGGATCAGTGGTACCTGGATCACCAGGAGATGCTCAAGAAAGCGGATATTGACGCGGTGGACGTCTGCGTACCGAACATGGTGCATGAGTTGATCACGATCAACTCACTGAAGGCCGGCAAGCATGTGATGTGCGAGAAGCCCCTGGCCCCCACTCCGGCGGCTATCCGGCGGATGATCGCCGCCCGCGACAAAGCGGGCAAGCTGCTCATGTGCGCCCAGTCGCAACGTTTCGAACGTAACAGCCTGCAGATGAAGGCCTGCATCAGCACCGGCGTACTCGGCGACATCTACTACGCCCGGTCGCACTTTCTGCGTCGGCGCTTCATTCCGGGCTGGAACAAAGGCCTGAGCTTCATCTCGCGGGACTACTCTGGCGGCGGTCCGTGCATTGATATCGGCGTCCACGTGCTCGATACCACGCTGCACTTCATGGGATTTCCGGAACCGGTCACGGTCAGCGGCATTGCGCCCTGCAGGCTGGGCAAACGCACCGACATCCGGGGTTGGTGGGGAGAATGGGATCGTCAAGCGATGACGGTTGAGGACTTCGCGGTCGGCTTCATTCGCTTCGACAATGGTGCCGCCATGAGCCTGGAGTGTTCCTGGCTCCTGAACCTCAAGGAAAAGGAATACACGCGCATCATCCTTTGCGGCACTGAGGCTGGTGCCGAGTGGCCGGCGCTGACTCTCCATGGTGAGACCGCGGGCTCGCTCACCGACACGCAGTTGAGCTTTGCCGATGACCGGGTCGGCGGACACCAAGCGGAAATCCAGGCCTTCAGTCAAGCCATCCTGAACCAAGGCGTGTCGCCCGTGCCAGCCGAGGAGAGCCTGAAGGTCATGCGGATTCTGGACGGCATCTACCGCAGCTACGCCGCGGGCAAGGAAGTCAAAGTCTGACCCGCGGTTGTGCGAGAAACCCAGAGAGCCGGACCTGGCTCGTGAGCGGGAGCGCTCCTGGCCTATGCTGCAATCCTGCCAGGCGTATTGCTGAGCGTTCCAGTGAAGGAGACCCTTCGGATGATGCGAGCCCACCCCATAGCGAGCGCCGCCTGCGTCGCCCTCTCGTCCTGCTGCCTGAGCTTGGCGCAACCCGTTCCGGTCCAGCCAGCCGCGGAAGCCAACCCTGCGGTCGTCCCGGTGCCCAAGCTGGAACAGGATTCCTATGACTGGTACAAGCGGCACGAGGACGTGCTGGCGATTCAGTCGAAGCTCAACCCACAGATTGTTCTGATCGGCGATTCCATCACCCATTTCTGGGGTGGCGAGCCCCAGTCTGCCATCCAGCGTGGCCCGCTGGCCTGGAAGGACACGTTCGGCGATCTGCCGGTGCTCAACCTGGGCTTCGGCTGGGACCGCACGCAGAATGTCCTCTGGCGGCTCGACCACGGCGAGTTTGAGGCGCTCCAGCCGCGGAAAATCGTGCTCAACATCGGCACGAACAACTTCAGCGCCACGGCGAACGCCCGCGCCAACTCGCCGGCGGAGATCGCCGAGGGTATTCTGGCCATCTGTGCCCGGCTGCGTGCCAAGTCCCCCGCGGCTGCCATCATGGTCATGGGCGTGCTGCCGCGCGGACACGCCGCCAACGACCCCTGGCGCGCCAAGATCAGCGAACTGAACCGCATCTTGGCTGAACGCCTGAAGGCTCTGCCTGGGGTCACCTTTCTTGATATCGGCCCGCAGATGCTGGATGCCGATGGGACCCTTGCCGCAGCGGTCATGCCGGACGGCACCCACCCAAGCGAGAAGGGCTATGCCATCTGGGGGAAAGCCCTGGTTGCCGCCGGGGTCAGAAACTGACTCGGACTGAGGGGCGCCATGCCCTTCGGATGTGCTGACCAGACTGGCGGCCGAGGTTTCTTTGTCGTTGGCCCGCGAGTCTCATAACCCCTTGGCGTTGGGTTCAGTCCAGATGGCGATATCAGAGGCCGCGCTCAAGGCGCCGGAGCATCTCCTCCTGGACGGCACGCGGCAGGCCGACGAAGCGGGCCGAGTAGCCGGCGATGCGGACGGTGACGTGGGGATGGCGGGCCGGATCCGCCATGGCCGCACGCAGGACCGCCGGGGTGACGCCGTTGATTTGAACCTGGGTGCCGCCGCGACCGAAGTAGGTCCGCAATAGGGCCTGGAAAGCGTGGCGGCCTGGTGTGGCGCCCAGGAGCGCGGCGTCCAAGGACAGATCGACCGCCTGCCCGCCGCTGAAGCGGCACGGGTCCACGGCCGTGCAGGAGAGCAACACCGCGGTGTGATCGAAGCGAGCCGCGCCCAGCATGGGCCCGAGGTTCTTGGCCAGGGGCTCGCCCGCGTGTCGCCCGTCGGCGCTGGCGGCGGTTTTGGCGCCCGCCCCGATGTGGGCGTTCAGCGTGTGGAATGAGGGCAGGTAGGTCACGCCGTCTCGGCTGTGGCCCTCCACCGCTTCGGCAAACGCCTCCGCCAACCAGCGCGCCATGCCATCGGCCTTGGCGTCGGCCCGGCCGAACTTGGGGGCCGCCAGCAGCGCCTGCCGCAGCTCCTCAGAGCCCGCAAAATCCGCCAGCAGCGCCTGGGTCAAGGTTACCAGGGAACCGCGCGGCTCCCGGAATACGACCTGATCGATGGCCGTGAGTGCGTCGGCGGCGTTGATCAACCCGAAGCCCTCGATGATGACGCTGTGATAGCGAGCGCCGCCGCCGGCGCGGTCGAGTCCGCGCTCGATGCAGTCGGCGGTGAGGGCCGAAAGGAAGGGGTTCGGCCGTTCGCGCGCCTGGTAGGCGGCCGCTTCGCGGTTACGGCGCACCACCAACTCGACGAAGTCTCGCATGTAGGCAAGCACAGTCGTCTGCAATTCGGCCAGTGAGGGCGGCAAGGCAGCCGGGGTCGGCGTGGCCAGCGACACGGGCAGTTCGCCGCGCAGGGGCCGCCCACCGTTGAGAGCGAGTTCGAGGGGGATGAGCAGGTTCACCACGCCGCCCCACATGTCGCTGATCTCTTCGCCCGGCATGTACAACCCCATGCAACTGTTGGCGCACCAGCGCGGCAAGGCCGCGGCCGGCACGCCGCGCCGACGTAGCGTCTCGAGACAGGACTCCTCGCCGTAGAAGGTTGGCTGGCCGATGGCCGCGAGTTCCGGCCGACACAGACGGTCCAACACCTCTTGCGGGGTCCGCACCGTGAGGCGCGCGGCCAACAAGGGCGCCGGCAACTGCGCCTCGACCACGGTGTCGACGATCAGCGCCGAGAGCGGGTTGAACAGATCCCGGCCCTCGGCGTCGGCGCCGCCGAGGTTGAGAGCGCAGGCGGCGTCGCCATAACGGTTCAGTTTGTCGAACAGGTCCTCGAGTGCAGCCCGCGCCAGGCTCGGGTTCGGTTCCGTCTCAAACAGGGGCAACAGGTACTGATCAAGGCTCCCCAGCGACAGCGAGGCTTGGCTCAGCTCCGAGAGGCCCACGGCGGCATGCACCAGCCAGATGGACTGCAATGCTTCGTGGAAGCTGCGAGCGGGCAGGCGCGGCACGCGGCGACAGGCGTCGGCGAGGCGCCGCAGGCGCGTCTGCTCGGTTGGCGTGGTCGCGGTTGCGGTCTGGGTTTCGGCCAGGCAGGCGAAGCGTTCCGCCCATTGGCAGACGGCTTCCAGGGCAATTCCCATGCTCTCGGCGTAAGCCCGGCGCTCCGCCGACAGAAGCCCCTGCTGCACCTGCGCCCGCCGCGCAAAGCTCGCGAGCCCCTCGCGCACGATGCCGCCATAGTCCAGGGTCGTATGCGCCAACGTGTAGCCGCCGAAGATGTGGTAGCGGTCGCGCAGCAGGTCCAGCGGCGCGGGGGCGGCGGGGGGCTTGGGGGGCGCGGGCGGCGGGGGCTCGTCAGCTGCAACAGCTCCCCACTCCGGGCCGAACTCGCCCGCCAGGAGGGCGCCGGGGCGGATGCCGATGGGCAGGCCCGCCAGGACGGCACGAAAGGCTTCCGCCTCACGGCGACACGCCGGGGCCTGAGCCCACGCCGCGAGAGCCGGAGCCCGGAGACGATGTACGAGGTCCCAAAAAGACATAATGCGGTCCTGTCTACTCGGTGCTGCGCGAGAACACGGCGACGTCGCCGCGGCGCGTCCAGCCGGTGTGGTTCCAGAATGCGATGCCGTCCTCGTTGGAGGTGAACACGAACAGGTGGCACTTGGTCATGCCCGCGCCGGCCAGTCCGTCGAGGCCGGCTCGCACCAATGCCTGGCCCAGGCCCTGCCCGCGACAGGCCTTGGCGACGGCCACGTGATACAGGTAGCCGCGCCGGCCGTCATGCCCGCACAGGGCCGCACCGACCAACCGCCCGTCGTCCTCGGCCACGACGCTGAGGCCGGGATTGCGCTGCAGGTAGGCGGTCAGCTTCTCGGGCTCATCGACATCGCCCAGTCCCATACCCTCCGTGGCGTGCCACAGGGCCAGAGCCGGCTCGATGTCGGCGGCCAGCATGGGTCGGAGAACGGGCATCTTCGCCTCCTGGGGCAACTACGGCCAGGCAATGCGTACGACAGACTGCGGCTAACGTAATCCCCCGCCGACGCACCTCAAGGACGCCGCGCCGCTCAGGCGCATGACCAAACTGTCGGAAGGATGAAATCCGAGGGGAATTGCGCCGGCAGA
>CAIZKT010000367.1:0-9179 GCA_903933565.1 uncultured Victivallales bacterium
ACCATGCTGGACGGCCGCCAGCAGTACATCGTCAAGGCCACGGCTGAAGGCGAGAGCTACACCGGGCAGGCGGCTCAGCTCAAGGTCTCGCCATCGGCCATCACCCAACGCTGCGACACGATTGCGAAGCGCGCGCGGGCCTTCTGGGGCGACTCCGTGCTTCAGGATGTGGAGATCATGCCCCTCTGGCGCCGGCAGGCGCAGCAGCGCTGAAGGTCACTACGCCTGTGGGCGGTGGCCACACCATAACCATGACGCCGTAGGAAGACGCCCTCCCTCGCCGGGTCACGGCGGGGGAGGGCATTGCATCCGTCCGTCTTCCCTTTTTTGCCGTTGCTCGAACTAGTGCTCGATGTGATTGTTCGGCCTTCCTTCACAATAGAGGAGGTACGTGCTCACGGATGACTCTGCAGATGTGGTCAATATACGAAGCCAGGCACCCGCGTTGGTAGACCAACACATAAGACGGGTGATGGACCGGAACATACGCAACGCCCCCAACTACCAATGCCGTGTAGTCAAAGCCGCTGCCCAATGAGAACGATGAAGTCCCAAGTTGTATGAAGACATAGTTGGCAACTTGCCTGCCAAGCAAGAGGACTACACGCGGGGCCATAACCTCAACTTCGCTCACCAAATTCGGAAAGCAGCATTTCATCTCGTCGCGTCTGGGGTACCGAATTTTGCCATTTGATTCGGGGTAGCACTTGACGAGGTTTGTACGATAGAACGATACTTTGTCAAGCCGCGCCTCAATGTCTTCCACCAGCTTTCCGCTACGTGTGTCAGATGCAAGCGGTTTGGTAGTTTCGACACGATGCACTTTAACAGCCGATAGCCCAACCCAAAATACATCAGCCAGCCTCGGAATGTCTAGCAAAGGGCGCTGATTCCTGCCCAGCAGGCAGGCTGAACAACTCGCGATTTGTGAAAGTGCAGTTGTATCCATATGAAGACCAGACCTCGCCTCTCTGAAGGTAACCCCATAGCAACCTGAACGCCCGAGTTGAGGGCGGGTTTCTACCAGGTTGGCGGTGCTGCCAGGAGGGTGACCCTGACCTGGGTTCCGGTGGGAGCGGAGAGCCGGATGAGGTCCTCGCTGACCTCGGCCAGGAAGCGGCAGAAGGCGCGGGTCTGCCAGTCTTGGAAGCGTCCCCTGAGCCAGAAGCCTGACGTAGACGGTCTGGCCGTCCTGGTGCAGGAAGCCGTCGGCCCGGGTGAGTTGCCTGAGCATGACATGGTCGTTGCGGTGGCTGCCGTAGAGGGGCCGGAAGCGGGCTGGGGCGAGAAGCTTCACACACCCATAATTACCGCGGGTGCATCCACGAGTTGTCCGGCATTACCGGCACATACTCGCTGCGGATCGTGGGACCGGAATGCCATCAGCCGGGACATACGAGTATCCTGTTGCACTGAGGAGCAGCAGGACGTGGGAAGATGCTATCCGCGCTCGCGGAGGATCTTGAACCGAGCGAACTCCAAGACTTCCTGACGGGCCCCTGGCGAGAGCTGGTCCAGCAGGATCTGCAGTTGGCGAGCGTTGGACCCATCGTCCCGACGTGCCGTGGAACCGTCACCCGCGGTCTCTCTTTCGTCCAAGACTCCGGCTTCGGCCGCCAGTGTCAGCAGCGCCCGCTTCGCGTAGAGGCCGGGACTACGGCGGTGGTGTAGCCAGGCGGAGACCGTCTGGCGCGCCACCCTGCAGCGGGTGGAGATGTCGAGCTGACTCAGGTACATGCGCTTCTGGATGCGCTGCACCAGAGCCGCCCAGTCGGCCTCTCGGCTCGCGTCGGATCCGTGTCCTTGGCGGGTGTCGGACCCCATGAACGCATGCTCCCGGTCTGTCGGCAGGCTGCTCCGCTCGATCTGGGTTGGGGAAGGAGCATCACCCGATTCGACATTCGCCCCCGCATCCATTGACACAACTCGCTGTGTCTCGTATGTTCCATTAGGTGTCTCTGACGCGACACGGAGGGGCGCTTTGGAGCAGAGGGAATGCAGCGCAGAGCGTTCAGACGGATGGGGAAGCGGGGAATAAGCGGACGCCGCCGAGAAATATCTGCATGCGCCATAGCTCAGGGCCTAAGATCTGGCGACCTGGTACGGATATAGGGTGGTGTAAGGCTTCGTCGGACAGTTCAGGCCCGCCACCAACTCACCTGCGGTGGGCGGTGAGGGGAAACCCCAATGGTCGACTCCGTATCCGGGGCAAGGCGCAGTTGCGTCGGGGCTCCATCATTCCTCTCTCGTCTGGGCCTGTTCGGACGTCCCGAGTGCGACTCCGACGTCAGCCGCAAGGATCTGCAAGCCATCCGCAGGCTGGTGCGCTCCCTGCCTCTCATCTCAGGCCCGATACTCTCGGTGTCAAGGGCCGAAGACGACCAACGCCCCAACGGCTGCGAGGCGGCCGAGGTCTTCGCGGTCATGACCGGCGCCACGCAGGCGCCGCTTTGTGGCCGGGGAGAGTGCCTGATCGTTGTCAGGCAGGAAGATGGACAGATGACTCTCGCTGAGCGGCAGCATTGGGTGTCGTGATGGTGGCGCATGCGTGAAGCCATAAGTAACCAAGTCTGAGAGCCTTTCTGTGTAACTGGCACGATACTGCGAAAGGATTCGGCGATGGATGATCCTGCGGTGACGACCGGCAAATCCCCTGACCTGCGGTTGCCGCCCTCGGCGGCCGGTGCTGTTAAGATTCAGCTCATTAGGGAGGTTCAGAAGGAACTGCTCTCGCAGATTTCCGCCTTTGGCAGCGCCATCGGCAAGCTGCAGGAAGTGAGCGGTGGGGAACAGAAAGAGAGACTTGGTAAACTCGCGATGGCAGCGGAGGATGAGCGCCTGAAAGTCGGCGAACTGCGTATGGTCTTGGCGTTCGTCGGTGTCATGAAGGCCGGCAAGTCCACGACCATCAACGCCATCGTGGGCGCCGAAGTGCTTCCAAACCGCACTGGAGCCATGACCACATTGCCGACTCTCGTCACCCACACAGAGGGGCAACGTGATCCTGTCCTACGATTCACCAAACCCAAGCCGTTCAACCAGGCGATCGAAAAGATCCGCAAGGCGCTGCACGAGGATGGCGCCATGGAGCGCCTGGCGGATTCTGTGTCCGAAAAGGCCGCCCGCCGCCTTCATGAAGGGCGCCTAACGGCCGTAGAGGCCAAGTACGAGGGTGCCGCCAAGATCTGCGAGTTCATGGAGTACATCAACGACATCGTACGCATCTGCCGGGATCTGGAGCTTGAAAACCCGCTTGATGCCTGCAGCAGTATCGCCGACTTCCCTGAGATCGAGGTCGAGTTTGCCTACCTGAAAGACCGCGTCAGGGGCGGGATTGGACGCCTTTCGCTGCTCGACACACCAGGCCCGAACGAGGCCAGCCAAACGGCCTGTATTAAGGGGGTCGTCAAAGAGCAACTTGCCAAGGCTTCGGCTCTCGTCTGTGTCGTTGACCCTTTCCAAGCCGAGAGCGAAGCACAGGAGGAGCTACGTGGCTGGATCCGAGAGGCGCAGGAGAATGAAGGAGGGGTGCCCCTGTTTGTGCTGGTCAATAAGCTCGACCAGCTTCAGAGCAAGGATCGGAGCCATGAGTTCTTTGTGAGCAAGGCACGGCGGATCTTCCCAGACTACGAGACTGATACAGGGCGAAGACATACTGTTGGGGGCCGAGCATTCGGTATCGCCGCGGCCGATGCATACCTCAGTAACCGTGTCTCGCGTGCGCTGGCGACGCATGGCGGGTTGCCCGTCGGCGAGGACTGGGTTCAAGACTTCCTCAATGCGGCATACGGGTGTGACGCCTCTGAGGCCGTCAGCAGATCCGCTGAGGAGCTCGGGAAGCGCAGTGCATCTCTGTGGGAGCGCTCGCGCATGGCCGAGCCGATGGAGTCCGTCGTTGCCCATTCCGTGAGGCGCGCCGCGCCGCTCTGCCTCGGGCAAGCCACAAAGAACATATTCTTCCAGGTGGGTAAGTTGAGTAACATGGCGAGGATCCCACTCAAGGCCATGGAACTCGAGCTTGCTAATATAGAGAGCGTACTCGCGGAACTTGACAAGGGTCTCCAGGACCTGGACAAAGCCAGGACGCATGTCGATAAACGTAGGGAAGAAACAGTTCGTGAAGTCCAGTGGAAGCTCGAAGCCTGCCTCGATGAATTGACGAAGACGGCCGGGGCGACCCTGGAGAATATCGCATCGAAGGAGCAGAAGACGCAGCTAGACAGAATGGAAAAGGACGGCAGAAAGGAGGAAGGTGAACGCTTGGGCAGGGTCTACGGGCCATTGGCTTCATTTGCGTGGTTCCTCGCGCGGCCGCCCAAGGAGGGAGATGGCCAAAGCAATATCGTGAAGTTGCTCAGCAGCAAAGACCCCATCGAGTTCCCTTCCGAAGAGGTGGCCGTGACGTTCCTGAAGACGACGCGCGAAGCTATTGAAAAGGCGATTACGGAGGAGATTACCGGTACGCTGGCGGGTATGAAGACGGCGGTGTCTGGTGCTCAGGCTGCGCTGAAGATGGCAGTTGAGGGCACCGTTGCCCCCGCTGTGGAGAGCATGCAAAGGTGCCTAAAGAAGCAGTTCGATATTAACGTCAGCGTTCCTGAGCTTATGCTCCCGCGGATAACTATGGATATCGACCTGGCCAAGTGCGGGACGGTGAGTGCCAAGACCACGACCAGTTCCTATCACGAGAGGCGATGGTACTCTCTATGGCTGTGGAAGCACGAGGAGACGTATCACACCACGAAATACAGCATCGATCCGGAGAAGGTCCAGGAAGACATCGTCCGGGTGATCGAAGAGCGTGTTGACGCCGCGGGGAAACTAGTCCATGCTTACCTTGACGGCGAGCTCCGCAAGAGCATCGACTCTTTTTTCGGTGATATCCACGGCGTCTTCGACAACATCAGGGGCGCCGTGGTGGATGCAAGACGTATCCGCAACGAGAGTCGCGAGAAACAGGAAGCCGCGAAGGTCGCCCTAACTGCCATATGCGCGGACGTCGATCGCCTGGTGAAACGTGCGGAAGAGCAGCGCCGACGAACTGAGAACGACGACTGGCCGGATCGGTGAGTGCTCGTGCGACTGCTGGTCGGGACGGTAGCGACGACGGCACGAACCCTATGGCTCGGGCAGTGGGGCGGCAGGGGATTCGGGTAAGTGGTGCAGGTGTCAGGAGTGGTGAGCCATGACCGGAAACGCTGTGCAGGTTGTGTTCTGCACCAAGATCCATACCATTCTGCGGGAACTGGAGAACGTCCCGCACCTGAAGGAGAAGGCTCTGCTCGATCTGGTCAATGGCCTTGAAGTGAGCCGTGACCTGATCACCTACAAGCGCGATCAGGGGTTGTGGTCACGCATGATCGGTGCTTTGGACGGTTCAAATCGCCGTCGTGAGATCATCATCCAAGAGCAAACACAGGGCTCCCTCGAGACTTTGACTGACTGGATGCTGGAATTGACCCGTGAAGCCAGGTTTTCCCAAGAGGTGCTGACCAAGGTGGCGGACAAGCTGAGGGAGACACGCTGCGATCTGGCTGCGCTCGGCAAAGCGATCGTCGATAACCGGAGTGCTATAGCGGCGCTGGATAAGCGACTGGCCGAGGTCGGGCGACGCATGGACTGCGAATTGGAGGACGTGCGTTCACGTGTGGAGCGTGTCGAAGATCACCAGGCCATCCAGTTGGTGACGGAGCGCTGGGAGAGTGGTCGTCTGTTTGCCGGTTATCCTGCGCTTGTTCAGGGTGCTTTTGCGGTCGACGACATCCTGCGCGGCAGCCTGGGACGCCGGGTACATGCAGACGCCGAATTGCGGGGCTTTCTCCATGACCGGGTGGTCAATATCCTGCGACGGCAAGAATCTATCGGCCAACGCAATGGTTCGCTGGAGCGGGTATGGCTGCCCACGGTCACCTGTTGCGACCAGGTTAGGCGTGAGGTGGCAGCGTTCGGCCTGGAAGCCGGTGACATGGCCCCGTTGCATCGCACTCTTGCCGCCGCCGTGTCAACCGGCGAAGCCCCCGACTGGTTGGAGCGAGCGCAGATAGGGGATGGCATGCCGGTCTTCTACGACTGCTCGGATCTCGTCGAAGATCTGATGCGCGAAACGTCTTCGATGAACTGACAGGCGGAAGGCGAGATAGGAGTTGTGGGGGGCATGGACACCGCGAGACGCACGAAGCTAGGCCTGGTCCTGTCGGGGGGTGGAGCCAAGGGTGCTTACGAAGTGGGCGTGCTGAAAGCTCTGGCCCGTTGCGGATGTTGCCCGGAAGTGGTGGCCGGTGCCAGCATCGGCGCGGTTAATGGCGCGGTCGTTGCCTCGTCGCCGGACCTCTTGACTGCGGCGACCTCGCTGGAGACTCTCTGGAATGGGGTGACGACCGACTCGGTCTTGAAACTGAAACCCGAGACGGCCCCAGCGCATTACCTTGCTCTGGTTGGGCTCAATCTCCTAGTCCGCACCTACTTCGCGACGCCGATGCTGACTCTCAGTGCCCTGATCTCCAGCATTCCGCAGATCCGCGATCTATTCTCCGACGACGACAGACGCTACATCAGTATGCTCGACCACAGCCCAATCGAGGCTCTGGTCGAAAAGGCGGTCGACCTAGAGCGGCTGCTCTCTCCCGGAGCACTCGATTTCTATGTCTCCGTCTACCCCGCCTCGAAAGCCGGCGGACTTGTGGGGCTTGCCAAGGACGTGGTTCGATATGCAGTAAGCCGAGACAAATCGGAGTTCTTTCGTCTGAAAGACGTCCCGCGTGACACTGCCGCCAAGTTGATTCTGGCCAGTGCGGCCATCCCCTTTGCGTTCAAGCCGATGGAGTACCAAGGCAGGAGGTTCTACGACGGTGGCATGGGGGACCGTGTCAAAGCTCAAGGGAACACACCGGTCGAGCCGCTGGTCAAGGCGGGATGCACACACGCGATTGTTGTTATCATCGGCAACGGAGTACCGTGGGACCGTTATGAATGGCCGGACCTCACGGTGCTGGAGATCCGGCCCAGCAAGGTGATCGACGGGATGCTTGACTTCGATCCTGCGCGTATCCGAGCCCTGATCGCCCTGGGCGAACAGGACGCTACACGTTCGCTGGCCCGGTTCGCCAAGGCCTCGGCCGAAGTCCAGGGACTCATGCGGGCGCACCAGGGACTGGAGCGAGCCATCGCAGATCTGGAGCGGCGTGACCCCGACTATGACGACATCGTGCGCGCGATCCGGAACGGCGGATGAGCCTCGGCGGCGCCTGCGCGTTGCCGATCGATCCGAGTATGGACGGGCAGTTCCAGCTGGTCCTAACCCTTGACCGGCGTGACCGGGGCCGCGTGACCGGATTCGGGATACTGACGCTGGCGAATGGGCGTCACATTGCCGTGCAGGCCATGGGTAAGGAAGCTGCAGGCTTGGTGATTCTCCGGGTTGGCGGGGATGGGGCCATGGACCCGTCATTTGCTGCGGTTAGGCTCCGGCTAACCCTACGGACTCTCGCCGACGGCACGGCCGACGGCGTAGGGCACCGCGGGCCGCATCCGTCCCACGCTTGTCTCGAGAGGTGCGGCTTGCCGACACCGCTCTGGCGTTCTGGCCTGTTATCTGGGGAAAGACGAGTGGCATGGGAGGGTTGGGACCGGATCACCCATGGCGACCGAATCTCATCCTCTATGGAACCTGCTCTCGATGTCGGCGAGGAGGTAGGTACCATCTCTGTCTCTCCCCCCCTCGCCCTTTTTTGTCGCACCTCTGCAGCAACGGGGGCTGTCCCTGCTGCGGATCATGCACCGTGCTGCGGGGAACCATCCACGCATGATCGTCGGAACGCTCTCCGCTTCCCTGAGGCTGCGCCTTCCCATCCTGCGTCGGGCGCGACGGACCTATGAGACCAAGACCCTACGGATCTCGCTGACGCCCTCACTCGCGTCCTTGAGGCCGTCTATGATCGCCAACGCCTTCGCGATGCGCTCCCGGTCGGATGTGGCGTTGGTATTGCCGGCGATGGCCATGATCGCCTTCTCTTGGGCATCCTCGCCGATGTGGGTGTAGTGCTTGGCGACGACCTGCGAGTTGGCGCCGACGATGGAAACGACGACAGCCTCCGGAATCCCGGCCTCGGCACAGTGAGAGACGAAGCTGTGCCGCAGGGAATGGAAGCCGTACACCGTGACCTTCCGGGCGCGCCCCGGGATCTCGATGGAGGGCTCCAGCCCGATCCACTTGATCACCCTCAGCACGTCGATATTGACCAGGTTGTTGCCGGTGTTCTTGCCCTTTGCGTCCAGCTTGTTGTACCGCGCGGCCACGTTCGGGCATACGAAGTGGTCGCGCTTCCATTCCTGGGCCTCCCGCAGTGCGCCAAGCAACTGCGGGGCGATGGGGATGGAGACGTCCTTGCCGGTCTTGAACTGCTTCACCCATATCCGTGGCCTATTCAGGTCAACCCGGTCCCAGGTCAGCAAGACGCAGTCCTTCAATCGCTGACCGGTGAACATGCCAAGGTGGTAGATCAGCCGGATCTCGGGCTTGTTCATGACCTTGCGGTGAGGATCCGCCAGGGCCTTGAGCAGTTCCTCCTCCTGCTCGCGAGAAAAAGACCCCCGCTGGGGGATGCTGTTCTGCTCCTCCCGCGGCCTCCTGACGTATACCTTCGACGCAAAAGGGTTCTCTGCGTCCCGGTAGTCCTTAAGGACACTGAATATCTTCCTGAGGCGCCGAATCTTGCGGTTGTGCGTGTTGACGGCGATGTTCCGTGCGCGCATGTGCTGGGCGAACATCTCAGCGTGCGTGACAGAGACCGCCGCCACCTCGATGGCCTTACCGTCGATAGCATCCACGAACTCCGCAAACGTCGCCCGATAGGAGTCGTGTTCGCTCACGGTCGCGGGGGTCGCTCGTTCAGGATGGCTCTCGTAGACCTTCCAGGCGTCCTGCAGCTCCAAGGCCCTCCTCCGCACCGCCAGGCCCCTGGCATGCTTGACGTGGGCCGAGATCACCTCTGTGACGGTCGCCCTGACGATGGGAACCATCTCCCTGGCCCTGGCGACAGCCTCCTTGGCATTCTTGGTCTTCAGGCTGACGGCCTTCCTCTGGCCGTTTACCTGATATCTGAAGTAGTACCCGTCGTCGCCGGGTTTCTGGTAGACAGTCCCGACATCGAGTTTGACGCGCTTCTGAGCCATGCCCACAT
>CAIZKT010000368.1:0-7864 GCA_903933565.1 uncultured Victivallales bacterium
CCCACCGCATCTCCACCAAACTGCGGTGGAGCCCACCGCATCTCCACCAAACTGCGGTGGAGCCCACCGCATCTCCACCAAACCGCGGTGGCCCCCCACCGCATCTCCACTGGATTCTGGAGAGGCGCCTGGCCTCAGGCGCGGCGGTGGAGCCCACCCGACAAGAATGTCATGCACCCAGCGGTGGCTGCAGCCATCCCCCGGCCGGACCCCGATACCGCGAACCGCGCCCGGGACGGTTACGGCAGCGCGGGCTCCACACCACCATCCCTGGGCGCAGCGCTCCGCTGCAGGAACTCGCGCAGGGCCGCGGCGGTGTAGCCGGGCGTCCTGGCGCGGGCCAGGCGCAGCGGTGGCCCCTGGCACACGACGCGACCACCTGCGGCGCCGCCTTCAGGCCCGAGGTCGAGGATCCAGTCGGCCTCGGCGATGACATCGAGGTTGTGTTCGATGATCACCACCGTGTGGCCGGCGTCGACCAGCCGCTGGAGCACGCGCAGAAGCTTCTCGACATCGGCCATGTGCAGGCCGATGGTGGGTTCGTCGAGCAGGTAGAGTGTGTGCCGGCTGGCGCGTGGGGTGCGGGCGGCGCGCAGGTCCGCGGTGGGGCCGCTCGCGCCGGCGCTGCCCTGGGCTTTCGCCAGTTCAGTGACCAGCTTGATGCGCTGCGCCTCGCCACCGCTCAGGGTCGGGCTGGGCTGGCCGAGGGTCAGGTAGCCCAGGCCGACATCCTGGAGCAGCCCCAGCGGCCGGTGAATAGCCGGATGCGCGGTGAAGAAGGGGGCGGCTTCGTCCACGCTCATGGCGAGCACGTCGGCCACGGACTTGCCTTTGAAGGTCACCGCCAAGGCCTCGGGGTTGAAGCGCCGACCGCGACAGGCCTCGCAGAGCACCGTCACGTCGGGCAGGAAACTCATTTCGATGCGGCGCACCCCCTGTCCCTCACACTCGGGACAGCGTCCGCCCTCGAGGTTGAACGAGAAGCGCCCCGGCTTCCAGCCCCGCAGGCGCGCCTCGGGGATCTCGGCAAAGAGTCGCCGGATGTCATCCCAGAAGCCGACATAGGTCGCCGGGCAGGAGCGGGGGGTCTTGCCGATGGGCGTCTGGTCGACCTCGAGGACGCGGCCGAGCGGCTCCCAGCCCTCCAGCGCCAGGCAGCCGAAGCCGGCCTCCGGAAGGGAGCGCCGTTCGTAGCGGGCCGCAAGCAGGCTGGACAGACTACGCCGTAGCACCTCGCCGACCAGCGTACTCTTGCCACTGCCGCTGACCCCGGTGACGCAGATCAGCCGCCCCAGGGGCAGCGTCAGGTCGAGGCGCCGGAGATTGTGCAGCGTTGCCCGGCGCAGCCGCAGCCAGGTTGCGGTCGAGGGGCTGGTCGGCCGATGCCCGCCCGCCAGCGGATGTTGGAGCGGCTGGCGCAGGAACCGACCCGTGACCGAGTGTGGATGCACCGCGATCTCGCTCGGCGTCCCCGCCGCCACCACGTAGCCGCCCTGCACCCCGGCGCCGGGGCCAAGATCGATGACGTGGTCCGCCTCGCGGATCGCGGTCTCATCATGCTCGACGACCACCACCGTATTACCCTTATCTTGCAGGCGGCGCAGGGTCTGCAAGAGCATGCGATTATCGCGGCTGTGCAGGCCGATGGTGGGCTCATCCAGGACATAGCAGACCCCACGCAGATTGGAGCCGAGCTGAGCGGCAAGACGAATGCGCTGTGCCTCGCCACCGCTGAGCGTCGGCGCGGCGCGGTCGAGGGTCAGGTAGGCCAAACCCACGTCCCGCAGAAATGCCAGGCGGGAACGGATTTCGCTGACGAGGTCACGGGCGATCTCGGCCTGCGCCGACTCCACTTGCAGGCCCGCAAAAACCGCCTCGGCCGCCACGATGGACAGGGCTCCGAAATCCGCGATCGAGCGCCCCTGGAAACGCACGGCGAGCGCCTCCGGCCGCAGACGGCGACCGGCGCAATGCGGGCAGGGGGCCGCCGCCTGCACGGTGGGATCATCCCAACGCCCTTCCTCGCCGCTCTGCTCCGCGTCGAAGCCGCTGACCAGCAGGCCGGTGCCGAAGCAGCCCGGGCACCAGCCGTGGTGGCTGTTGTAGGAGAACAGCCGCGGATCCAGCTCCGGGAAGGACCGGCCGCAGTCCGGACAGCTTCGCCGGGTTGAGTAGACGACCTCGGGGCGCCCCGGCCCGGCACAGCGCAGCATCCCGTCGCCGAAATCCAGGGTGGCCTGCACCGCCGCCAGCACGGCCGACCGGTTGCTAAGCGCGAGATCAAGGGTTGCCACGGGCAGCTCGATGTCGTGCTCCTGGTAACGGTCCAGGCGCGGCCAGGGCGCCGTCGGGGTCAACTGTCCGTCCACCCGCAGGTGCCCGAAGCCCTTCTTCGCGGCCCATTTGGCGAGGTCGTTGTAGACACCCTTGCGAGCACTGACCAGAGGCGCGAACAGGGTCACCGTACCCGTCGCCCCAGCCGGCGCCAGGCGGGTGGCGATCAGGGCCGCGGACTGGGGCTGAATGGAGACCTCGCAGTCGGGGCAGAATGGGGTGCCCAGCTTAACGAACAACAAGCGCAGGAAGTGGTGGATTTCGGTCACGGTGGCCACGGTGCTCTTGTGACCGCCGCGACTGGTGCGCTGCTCGATGGCCACGGTCGGTGGCACGCCGGTCACCTCATCGACCTCGGGCCGTGACGCCGGCTGCACAAACTGCCGCGAGTAGGCATTCAGGGACTCGAGGTAGCGCCGTTGGCCCTCGGCAAACAGGATGTTGAACGCCACCGTACTCTTGCCGCTGCCGCTCACTCCGGTGATGACGGTGAAGGCACCGTGCGGAATCCGCAGGTCGATGCCCTTGAGGTTGTGCTCGCGGGCATTGCGGATGCAGACCGCGGCGGCGGCGGGCGGCGGCGCGGTCTGGTAGTCCTGCCCAGGCAACGTCGCCTCGGCGACCGCCAGGCCGCCGAGCAGGCTGGCGCGGTACTCGCGCAAGGCGGCTCCGGTGTGGCTGCCAGCGTGGGCCATCACCTGCTCCGGCGTGCCCTGGCAAACGATCTGGCCGCCGGCGTCGCCCCCTTCCGGCCCGAGATCGATGATCCAATCGGCCGCGCCAATCACGTCGAGGTTGTGCTCGATGACCAGCACCGAATGCCCGTCCGCCAGCAGTCGGCGCAGGGCGGTCAACAGCCGTTCGGTGTCCTGAAAGTGCAGGCCGGTCGTGGGTTCATCGAAGAGGAAAAGCAGGGGTCCGCCAGCGCGCCGACCGGCCGCCTCGGCCAGATGCCCGGCCAGCTTCAGGCGCTGGGCCTCGCCGCCGCTCAGGGTGGGCACGGGCTGACCGAGGCGCACGTAGCCCAAACCGACCGCCCGCAGCGGTTCAAGAGCTTTGGCGATTGCCGCGCTGTCGGCAAAGGCCAGGCAGGCCTCGGCCACGGTCAACTCCAGCACCTCGGCGATGGAACGGCCATCCGCGAGACGGACGTCGAGCACCTCGGCCACGTAGCGCTTGCCGTCGCACTCGGGACAGCGCAGATAGACGTCGCTGAGAAACTGCATCTCGACGTGCTGGAAGCCATTGCCGCTGCAGGCGGGGCAGCGGCCGTTGCCCGAGTTGAAGCTGAAGGTGCCCGCCGTGTAGCCGCGCCGCCGGGCCAGGTCGGTGGCGGCGAAGTGGTTGCGGATCGCGTCCCAGGCGCCGACATAGCTGGCAGGATTCGAGCGGGCGGTGCGGCCGATGGGCGACTGGTCCACCAGCTCCACCCCGGTCAGCTCCTCGTGTCCCTCGAGGCCACGGTGGGCGCCTGCCGTCTCCGCCGCGACCCCCTTCAACTTGCTGAGCGCAGGGTAGAGGATGTCCTGCACCAGGGTCGATTTGCCGCTGCCGCTGACTCCGGTCAGGCAGACCAGGCGCTGCAAAGGCACGCGGACATCGAGGCTCTTGAGGTTGTGCTCGGCTGCGCCTCGGATGACGAGGGCAGGTCCCGCGGAGGTGACCGGCAGCGTGCTGCTCACGGCGGCGGCCTGCCGCGCGCCGGAGAGGTACTGCGCCGTGAGCGATTCCTGGCACTCCAGCAGACCGCCGAGGGAGCCGGCATAGACGATGCGGCCGCCCTGTTCGCCCGGGCCCGGGCCCATGTCGATCACCCGATCGGCCGCCCGGATTACGGCCGGGTCATGCTCGACCACAACCAGCGTGTTGCCCGCGTCCCGCAGCCGCCGTAACACCCCGATCAACCGGCCAATGTCCCGTGGATGCAGGCCAATGCTGGGCTCATCCAACACAAACAGCGTGTTCACCAACGACGTGCCCAGCGCGGTGGTCAGATTGAGGCGCTGCACCTCACCGCCGCTGAGCGTGCGCGACTGCCGGTCCAGGGTCAGATACCCGAGGCCGACCTCGACCAGGTAGCCCAGGCGGGTACGGATGGCAGCGAGCAAGGCGCTGGAGGCCTCGTTCTGCGCGCCGGGCAGTTGCAGGTCGCGAAAGAAGGCAAGGGCCTGGCCGATGGGCTGGCACTGCAGGTCATGAATGTGGAGCCCCGACCCCGGCCCCAGCCGCCAGCGCAGAGCTTCCGGCTTCAAGCGCGTCCCCGCGCAGACCGGACAGGGCCGGTAAGAACGGTAGCGCGACAACAGCACCCGGATGTGCATCTTGTAGGCCTTGCTCTCGAGGTACTCGAAGAACCGGCGCACCCCGTACCACTTGCCCTCCTCCCAGCGCCCCTCACCCTCGATCACCCAGCGCTTCCTGGCTTCACTGAGCTCGCGCCAGGGCACCTCGACGGGGATGCGCCGCAGCGTGGCAAAGCGCATCATATCGTCCTGACACTCGCGCGACATGCCCCCTTGCCACGGCCGGATGGCGCCCTGGCGTAGGGACAGCGACTCGTCCGGAATCACCAGCCCATAGTCAACCCCGATGACGCGGCCGAAACCGCGGCAGGTCGCGCAGGCGCCGATAGGCGAGTTGAAGCTGAACAGGTTCGGCACTGGATCGGCAAAGCGCAGCTCGCAGTCCGGGCAGCGCAAGTCGGAGGAGAAGCGCCAAGGGGGGCCGTAAGAGCCGTCGTCGGCCGCCCGCCGGACACTGATCTGGCCGTGGCCGTAGCGCAGGGCCGACTCGAGGTCCTCGACCAGGCGTGCGCGCTGGGCTGGGGCCACCCGCGGGCGGCTGTGAATCACCTCGACCCGGTCACCCTCACGGCCCACGAGGTGCCGGAAGCCCTGCGCCTCCAGCAGCCGCTCGAGGTCGGCCGTAGGCAAGCTCGCGGGCACCGTTACAGCAAAGGTCAGCGCCACGCGGTCGCCGCCCGCCGGTTCCGCTCCGAGGCGCGTCGCAACCTGGTCGAAGATGCGGTCCGGGGTATCGCGTTGCACCTCTCGGCCACAGCCGCCGCAGACGAGCCGCGAGAAGCGGGCAAAGAGGAGCTTGAGATGATCGTTCAGCTCCGTCATCGTGCCGACCGTCGAGCGCGAGGTGCGCACCGGGTTGGTCTGGTCGATGGCGATGGCCGGCGGGATGCCGAGGATGCTGTCCACCCGCGGCTTGTCCATGCGCTCCAGGAACTGCCGGGCGTAGGCGCTGAAGGTCTCGACGTAGCGCCGCTGACCCTCGGCGTAGAGCGTGTCAAAAGCCAGGGACGACTTGCCGCTGCCGCTGACCCCCGTGATCACGATCAGCTCGCCCAGGGGCAGGTCAAGATCGATATGGCGCAGATTATTCTGAAACGCGCCGCGGAGTTGGATGCGGTCCGTGCTCATGAGAAGTGAGTTGCCCGATGGCGGTTGCTGAAGGGAATATCCACCGTGCCGAGGCGCCGTAATATACCCGCGGCTCGGGCAGAAGGCGCAGGTCAGCAGCCTGGCAGGCACTCGAGCCGCCCGACATGTATGTTGAGGCGCTGGTATCCTAGAACCCAGGAGAGACCCCATGAAGATCACGCAACTGGAGTTGTTCACCGTGCCGCCGCGCTGGCTGTTCCTCAAGATCAGCACCGATGCGGGGATCGTCGGCTGGGGCGAGCCCATCGTCGAAGGCCGGGCGGAAACCGTCGCGGCGGCCGTGCGTGAACTCGAATACTGCCTCCTCGGGCAGGACCCCCGCCGCATCGAGGACCTCTGGCAAGTCATGTATCGCGGCGGCTTCTACCGCGGCGGACCGGTGCTGACCAGCGCCATGAGCGGGGTCGAGCAGGCACTCTGGGACATCAAGGCCAAGGCCCTGGGCGTTCCCATCTACGACCTTCTCGGCGGACCGGTGCGCGAGACCATGCGGGTCTACTCCTGGATCGGCGGCGACCGCCCCGCGGACGTGGCCCGCATGGCCCGCGAACGCCGCGATCAGGGCTACTCGGCGGTCAAGACCAACGCCACCGCCGAGTGTGCCTGGATCGACTCGCCCAAGATCGTCGATGAGGTCTGCTCCCGCCTGCAGGCCATCCGCGACGCCGTGGGGCTGGACCTCGACATCGCCGTCGATTTCCACGGCCGTGTTCACAAGGCCATGGCTCGGGTCATGATGAAGGAACTGGAGCCCTTCCGACTCTACTTCATCGAGGAACCCGTGCTCTGCGAGAATGAGGACGTCTTCATCGAGTTGCGCCGGCACACCTCGACTCCGATCGCCACCGGCGAACGCAACTTCACTCGCTGGGGCTTCAAGAATCTGCTGACCGGCGGCGGCGTGGACATCATCCAGCCCGATCTGAGTCATGCCGGTGGCATCCTGGAGTGCCGCAAGATCGCCGCCATGGCCGAGTGCTACGATGTCGCCATCGCGCCGCACTGCCCGCTGGGCCCCATCGCCCTGGCGGCCTGCCTGCAACTGGACTTCTGCACTCCCAACGCCCTCATCCAGGAGCAGAGCCTCGGCATTCACTACAACCATGGCTCCGACCTCCTCGACTACCTGACCGACCGCTCGGTCTTCGCCTACAAGGATGGTTCCGTCGCCCGTCCCACCGCGCCCGGACTCGGGATCGAGATCAACGAAGCGCGGGTTCGCGAGGCGGCCCGGACCGGTCACCAGTGGCGCAACCCGGTCTGGCGTCTCCCCGATGGCAGCGTCACCGAGTGGTGAGAGGCGCGAGGCGGACTGGGGCCATTTCGGCGGCGTTTCGCCCCCACAGCCGTCGGCACTACCAGCGCGCCGTGAGCGTCGCTAGCACGTGCCGACTGGCCCGCTTCTGGCCCGGGTAGAGTTGGGTGTCGTCGTCGAAGAGGTTGGCAGCCTCGAGGCCAAGCGCCGCGACCCGCCAGCAGGCCGGATGAAAGACGATCGCCGCCGAGCTCTCGAGGCCCCCCCGGCCAGAGGTCCGGGCCGGGTTCTCGGCGTAGCCCAGTACCCCCTGTTGCGTGCGTAGTTCGCACCATGGCCAAGGCCACCAGGCCGCGCTCAGCCCGAGGCGCAGTTCCGGGTAGTTGTAGACGTAGCGTGAGGCGTAGACATCCAGGTCGCCGTGCTTGGCGAGCCACTGTCCGAAGAGGGTGGCCGTGAGCTGCCGCGCCGGGCGGCAGTACAGTTCCGCCTCCAGGCCGGTGGTGCTGACGCGGCCCAGGTCGGTCGCCAGCCAGCGTCCGCCCGGCGTCTGCCGGACCCAGTCCACCGGGTGCCGGGTCTGGCGTTGAAACCAGGCCGCGCGGCTCTGCCAGCGTGGCGACCACGCCGTTTTCAGACCGGCCTCGACTTCACGGCTCTTTTCGTTCTCCAGTCCGGCATTTCCCAGGCTTACGGGCGATTCGTAGTCGAGTTCGGTGAAGGAGGGTTGCCGGACCTGCTCCGTGCAGGTGGCGTAGAGCCGGTGCCGACTCCCGACCGCGTAGTCGAGACCCGCCAGCGCCAGCGGGACCGGAGCCGCAGC
>CAIZKT010000369.1:0-8159 GCA_903933565.1 uncultured Victivallales bacterium
CCCAGGGCGCTGCCCTGGGCTGAGGAATGGCCGCGTTTTCAGCGCTCCGCGGCGTCTGGCATTCGCGACACGTCCCGCCGGCAGTCTCCCCCAAGAGTAAAGGGACCCGTTCTGCTCGCAGGACGCGGAGACGATCGAAACAAAAACCCCTACGGAACTGACCTGCGCCCCTGAGTCGTTACGCCGTGGCAAGGGTGAACGAGATGGACTACGTTCTGATCCGGAGTTGTGCGCCCCCGCCTGAGGCGGCGATCTTGGGGCCCCGGGTGGCGGGTGTAAGCGGGCAGTTCGAGCCCAGCAGGAGTCAGCGGTCATGAGCAGAGTCCTTGCCGGTCCGGCGGTCGGCCGTCTGCGCTGCGGGGCGACGCTGCTCGGGGGGTTGGCGCTCGCGGCGCTCGGTTCTGCCGCCGAGCCTGAGCAGCGTGCCGTCTGGGCCAACTACCGCGCCATTCAGACGCCGACGGCACTGACGCAGACCGTGGAACGCCTCGCGGCGGCCCGCCTGAATGCCATCTACGTGCTGGTCTGGTACAACGGCGGCCAGGCAGCCTACCGCACCACCCTGGCTCCTCTGATGAAGGATACGCCCGCCGATTATGACCCGCTGGGGGCGCTGGTCACGGCCGCCCACGCCAAGGACATCCACGTCCATGCCTGGTTCGTCAACGGCAGCTACGGCTGGGGCGACCCCGGATTCGTCTTTGCGCAGCACCCCGACTGGGAGCTCAAGACCGGGCGCCGGACCCGGCCTCTGTGGTATGATCTGGGCAAGCCGGAAGTGCGCCAATTCCAGCGCGAGGTGATGCTGGACTGCCTGAAGAACTACGACCTCGACGGCATCCACTTCGACTACATCCGCTTCAAAGGTCACGGCAGCTGCTACTTCTCCGTGGACCAGTTCAGCGAGGCTCTGGCCACCGCCCTGGCAGCGGGGCCGTACCCGCAGTCGGCGGCACCCTACTATCCAGGGCGCTAGAGCCTTCAGACAGCACCCGTCAGCGGGGCCCCCCGAGACTCTCATTCAAGGAAAGGCAGGAACTCATGGCAGCGCCACAACCCATCGCTTCGACCGAGCACTTCTGGTATCGCTTGCAGCCGGAAGGCCCCTACATCGACTCGCAGCGCGACAGCCTGGCCTTCGGTCATGCGGACGGCAAGGTCTTCCTCTCTGAGGACAACGGCCGCACCTGGCCCTACCGCGCCGCCTTCCCCGAGGCCCACAACATCACCTTCAGTTGCATCCTGAAGAATGGCAACATCGTCTTCGGCACCGGCGCCAAGTTGTACCTCGGCACGGACAAGCTGAAGAGGGTCGAGCCGATCACGGTCAAGCATGCCGATGGCACCGACTACCTGCCGCACCGCGCGCAAAACCCGGACCGTCCTGGCTGGTACTTCCACACGCTCTCGGGCGTCAATTCGTGGGAGGTCAACGGCGTCGAGATGCTGGTCTGGGGCAACTACTGCAACGTCCTGGGCGGCGCCACCCCGGTCAACCTCTACTACTCCACCGACCAAGGGCACACCGTCAAGATCGCCTATGCCTTCGGGCAGAACCCCTACTTCCGGGACGATGGTTCCGAGGGTGGCGGCAAGACCGGCGCGCTGCTCGGCGATCCCGCCAACCCGGTCATCTGCCGCCACACCCACACGGTGGCCTACAACCCTGCCGAAAATGCCTTCTACACCTGCACCGGCGACGGCGACCGCCCCGAAGGCTTCGAGTGCCACTGGCTGCGCGGCACCTACGACGCCAAGCGGGACCGCTGGGACTGGAAGGTCATCATCTCGGATCACCTGAACTCGCGCTACAAGGCCGGCGGCATCAGCTTCGTCGACGGCATGATGTACTGGATCAGCGACTCCAACGGCCCCCAGCCCTACGACCGCGGCATCTTCCGCTGCGCCCCGGCCGACATCGGTGACCGCAACAAGCACACGCTGCTGTTCAACCCGGATGTCGAATCCGGCGCCATGCTTATCCAGGACAACGTCATCCTGGCCTCGCACTGCGCCCCGGCCTCGCCCATGAACACCGGCTTCATCATCTCGCTCGATGGCGGCCGCACCTGGGCCCAGCACGACCTCAAAGAGTTCGGCAAGCGCTCACCCACCCTCTTCCACCCGAAGAACAGCGACGGCTGGTTCCGCGTCGACCTCAGGTCCGGCTGGATCAAGCAGGCCGAGGTGCTGTTCATCAAACCGAAGGCCTGAAGCCAGGCGAGCAGTGCCGCTGGCGCATCCCGCTGTCATCGTCGCATCTGCCCCCCGCAGCGCGCTCCCCAGTCCGCAGGCCTGAAGGGCCGGAATCCCTCAGCCCAGGTCGCATGCCTGGGTAGCGAATAGTGCAACGTGCCGCGCGGCCTGAAGGGTCGCGTTAGTCATGGTCACAACGGCTCCACCCCGCAGCCGCGATTCAGCTACCCAAGTCCATCTCTTTCACCAGCGGGGTCCTCTGAGTTACCAGATCCCTGACTATGGATGCGGACCGAGCCAATCCCTCGCGGAACGGTCCGGACAGAAGCTCCAAAGACTTCGGGTACTCGCCCAGTTCCCTCAGGGCCTCTGCCTTCGTAAGCCGGTCATTTTCGTCAGAGTCGTCCAAGAGCGCCATGAAGGCGCGAAGGTTCGCGGCTTCGTCGGCGTTCAAAGCTGAGGCACCATTCACTCGCCTGCGCGTATCGTTCCCGGCCCACCATGCACTGAGTCGAAGGTAGCGTTGCTTCCGGCTATCGGACAGCCCACTTCCCAGAACTGCGAGGTAGTCCGCGAAAGACGGGTGCTCATAGGGTAGAGCACCGTCGAACTTGGCATCAGCAGCTCCCCAGGGAACGACTTCTCCGACCTCATCTTGCTCATCGATCCAGACCACCGCACCGCAGTGTTGGCACTTCACCAGCCACAACCGCTCGGGAAGCATGGGTGCCTCCCTCTTTCCATCTGTCCAGAACCGAGCTCCGCAGGTGTTGCCGGACGCAATGGTGCGCTGCGCGATGAGCTTGCCGCACACCGAGCACTTGCGGATGATCGTGGGACCGGGTGTCATGGGGCGTATCCTTGTCCAGTCTGCTGAACGACCTGACGGTGACGTCCTCCGCCAACGCGCAGACCTGGCTGCGCACTCGCGGCGTGTTGGTCGGGCGTGGTTCACTGGGGGCGACAGCTCATCCCAGGGGCCGCTGTCAGGATACCGCGCGGTAGCCACGGAGGCAATGGGGGAACGAACCAGCCGGCGTTCCAACGGCATCGGTTGCGCGACCTGGGGGACACCGCACCGCTCCCCGTGGACCAACCGCTGGTCTTGCCGAGGCGGACGGTTCGGGAGCTTTGCCCGGTCGGCTGGACGCAGTCGAGAGCCTGCCGCCGCGATGGCGTCTGCTGCGCACTCGGGCAGGGCTTCCTGCGTTGCATCCGCCTCCAAAGCGACTATGGTCAAATCGGGAGGCAGGCTGAATGCCCGCCTGCAGGGCTCTGGGAGTCGAAGGGCTGCCGTCAAAGGGTGAGGCTAACGGTCAATCGCGTAGGAGGACCGCCCGTGGCTGTCTACATGCGGAGCGATAAAGGGAGCGTGCGGCTGTCCGCTGAGGAGTTCCTGGACGAACGGGAACTGCAGGAATGCCTTGCGGAGAGTCCCGGCCTGCTCATCCGTGACGGAGAACCGCCGGTTGCCCTGGTGCAGCGGGAAGTGCCCCTTCCTGGCGCGGGCAGCCTGGACCTCCTCCTCGTCGATGCCGACGGCGTGCCTGTGGCTGTCGAGGTCAAGCTGGCCCGCAACGTGACCCGGCGCGAGGTGCTTGCGCAAGCCATCGACTACGCATCGGACCTTTCACGTCTGACCTTCGACGAACTTGACGACCGTGTGCGAGGTCGTCTGAGCAGCGCACTTGAGGAGTTGGCAGGTGAGAGTCGTCTGGCAGTCCTGAAGAAGCGGTGCGGTGCACACCTGCGTGCCGGTAGGGTGAGGATTATCGTTGCGGTCGACAGTGCCGACGAAGACATCGAACGCAACGTCAGGCATCACAACGACCATAGCGACACCGAGTCCCGGCTGGTAGCCATCGCGAAGTTCGACGGAGGGAAGATCCTGATGTCCCGGGTGCTCATCGGTGGCGACGACAGACTCATCCATGCGGCACAGGGCGAGCGGTCGGACGGGATCGCGCCGGACTTCCAGATAGCTCTTGACGCCTGGGACCGCGTGGCGCAAGACGGGATGAAGGTGCGCGGGACCGGCAAGGTCTGGCGCACCATCCGCCCGGATGCGTGGCCAGAGTCTGTGCACTATGCCTTCGGCAATCTGAAGGAATCCGTGGAAATCGGGCTCCATGTTGAGGCAAACGTACCGGAGCTGGCAGATGCCGTCATGAAGTTCAGCGGACGCACGCTGGCCGGTGGCCTGCAACTGCAATGGAGCCCGAAGAAAGGCTCCGGCGGGTACCTATGCTGCGAGGTACCCCGCGGCAACGCTGAGGTCGCAGTTGCGACGATGCGGGAACTGGCTTCACTCACATTCGAACTGGTGTCAGCAGGGTTGGGTGGCCAGGGCTGAACGATGCTGCTATTGGGCCGGTGGCTCCGCCCGTGCCCTCGGGGTGTGGCTCAACCCCGAGCCGCCGCGGACCGACTTCTGGTGCAGGCCCGTCAGGCGGTCAAACAGATTGTGCACAACCCATGAAACTCGCCCTGCAAGCCATCAACGACCTTGAACGCGAAGGACTGATCCTCTCTGCGGCCATCGGCGGAGCGATGGGGGCCACGTTCTACCTGGAGCCGGTGTCCACCTTTGACCTCGACATCTTCGTGGTCTTCCGCCACGAACCCCTGATTCTCACACTCACTCCGATCTATGACTTTCTGAGGGCACGCGGTCACCGGCCCGAAGGTGATGCCGTGGTCATCGGCAACTGGCCGGTGCAGTTCCTGCCAGCCGAGACCCCATTGCTCAGGGAAGCCGTGGAACAGGCCCGCACGGTGGACTACGAGGGCGTGCCCGCCAGGGTGATGTCGGCAGAGCACCTGATGGCCATCGCGGTTCAGACCGGCCGGGCCAAAGACCACGCGCGCCTGGTGGCCTTCGTCGAATCCGGGGTGGCTGATCCTGCCCGGCTGGACGACATCCTGGCACGACACGGCATGAAGCCGACTTGGCAACGCTTTGCATCCCGCTATCTTGATCCGCCATGAGCACGCTCACGCAGCATATCCTCGAAGACAAACGCCAGCGCCGTCTGGAGTTGGCCGCCTTGCCCTTTCCTGAGAAGGTGAAGATCGTGGAGCAGATGAGGGAGACCGTCAGGCGCATCCGCCGCGCTGGGGTCAGCGACAGCCGAGGCCGCGCCTGCCCAGGAGCCATGCCCGCCACATGAACCCGCAGGCAGAAGGCGATACTCGTAAGCTCCGCCAGGAGCACGCCGTTATGATGGCCTTGCTCGCTGACGCTGCCGCCCAGTTGCAGCAACCAGAACTCACCTGAGGTTGCGCGCGACATGGTTCGCCTGGCCGCCCAACCGGAACCCCCGCTCCCGCTGGTCGCGGCGGCCGGAGCTTCGCCCTCCAGGCGGCCCCGGCTGCGCCTGGCACGGATTGGCGGTCACTGGATAACCGGGAACGCGGCCTTACGATAGGAGCGTGAGCTGCATGCCAGACTGCGACGCATAACCCTGGAGAGCGTGGATGTTCAAGACCTTGCGACCGGAGAAAGTCTACGTCACCGAGGATGTCTTTGCCGACGCCCGCGCCGTGGCCTGCGTGGAACGGCTGCTGAGTCGAGTGGAAGGCGCCGTCGCCGAACGGATCTCCTACGCTGAGCTGAACGAGATTGCGCCGCAGCGCTGGGGCAACGTCCCGCGCTGGGGCGCCATGGTGAACCCGCGCGATCCGGACCTGGTCCTGACCACCGCCAAGTTCCTGCCTGACGATGAAGCCCGGCGCTTCCGGGAACGCTATCCGAACCTGGGAATCCGGGACCTGGGCGGCTTCATGACCCATATCTGGCGTGGCGATGGCGAGCCGGATTGGCGGCGCAAGTGCCGGGGTTGCGTCTGCCAGTCGGCCTGGCAACTGCACAGCGTCTACGGCTGTCCGTTCCGCTGTGCCTACTGCAATCTGGGCGGGGTCAACCGGCTGTTCGTCAACATGGAGACCTACGTTCAGCACCTGGACGAGATCTGCGCCAAAGCGCCGAACCAGCGGCTCTACAAGTGGGACAACATCACCGATGTCTCCTGCTTCGAGCCCGAGTGGGGCGCATCCCGACTCCTGGTCGAGTACTTCGCCAACAAGCCGGACAAGTACTTGGAGATCTACACCGGCAAGAGCGACAACATCGACGATCTTCTCGCTCTCGATCACCGGGGTAAGACGATCATTCAGTGGAGCCTCAGCGCGCGCACTCAGAGCGCCGAGATCGAGAAGGAGACGGCGCCCTGGGACCAGCGCATTGAGGCGGCCCGCAAATGCCAGGAGGCCGGCTACACCGTCCGCTACCGCTTCTCGCCCATCTTCCCAGTGCGGAACTGGCGGGCGGAGAACGCGGAAGTCATCGAACGGCTCTTTGCGCGCACCAAGCCGGACGTGATCACCCTGTGTGCCTTCGGCTGGATGAGTATCGAAGAGGCCAAGTCCTGCCTGGACTTCGGGCTGCTGGACCCGCAGTTTGTCGCCGCCATGGAGAGCGCGGCGCCGTTCCTGGCCGCCCGCGGTTTCAGCGGTGGCGGCGGCCAGCCGATCCCGCACGACGCCCGAGCCTACATGTTCAAGTTCCTCATCGACAAGATCCGCCAACACAGCCCGACCCTGCCGATCTCGCTGTGCCTGGAGACCGTAGAGATGTGGGCCCTCTTCGCCGCTGAACTGGGGATGCCCATGAACCCGGAGAAGGACGCCACCTACTACTGCAACTGCGGTCCCATGTGTACCCCGGACAACCGCTACGCCAAGGGGGTTACCCCCGGTCCATCGTGGTTCGCGCCGCAGCCGGAAGTCTGAGGCTGCCTGTGGCGTCCGTGGCACGCCTGCGCCTGCTTGGACGCCGGGCGAGGGTCGGGCAGGGCCTGAATGACGGCGTCATCGTGTTCGGCTTGGCGGCCGTGCCGCTGGCGGCGCGGTGGAGCGCGATGGTCATGAGATAGAGCTTGAGCGGCAGTTCCGGGTCGAACGGCCCCTCGTGCTCGGGGGTTACGGCTTGGCTGGCTGCGGCGGGGCCTGTGGCGGCGGGGCGGCCGGCGTGATCTTGCTGGCGATCAAGGGTCGCACCAGCTCCAGCGGCAGACTGCTGGTCAGCGTCACGGCCTCTTTGGTCGACGTCACCTTCGCATTGTCCAGGATGACCCGCGGCAGTCCCCGCAGGGGAATCTGGTCAGGCGAGATGAGGTGGATCAGGTCAACCAGGCCGGTGCCGAACTGAGCCAGGGCGGCTACCATCTCGAGCTTGACCGGCTGAATCTCCAACTGCGCGGTGACGGCCTCGTCAGCATCGATGCCGAGGCGGAGGCAACGGGTGTTCTCGGTGATGAAGCGGGGCGTCTTGCCGTCCTCATTGGGGAACTTGAGCACGACGAACTCGAGCAGGTGCGTTGGCTTATCGAGGGCGCTGATGTCCGCCAGCCGGGCGTGCGCGCGCTTCTGGCTGACATTCTCGAGGAAGGCCTGCACCAGGGCGGGCGGACCGAAGACCAGGATCGTGGGGCTGAGGAAGGCCGCGGCGTTGAACTTGCCGGGCTTCTTGTCGTCGGGCATGGTCACCATAAACTCCGCGTTGGGCGGGGTTTCGAGGTGGAATTTCTCAATGCCGCCGAGTACTCCGCGGATGGTGTTGAGGTTGAAGTTTCCCTGCAAGACGAACATGGCATTGTCCTTGCCGGCGACGCCGAACCAGAGATCGGTGACGGAATCGAGGTCGACGGTGGTCCATTCGCGGATGGCGCTGGTGAACTTGCTGACGTTGTCGGTACCGTTGATAAGCTGAGCGATGAGCGGGGTACCGCGTACGGCCTTGACGTTGGCGTAGCCCAGGATCGTGCTTGAATCGGGCATCCACTGGCACCAGTTATCCGCCCAGCCGGTGACGCCCAGAGTGGCCATGCAGAGGAGCGCGAGACGTTGTTTCATGGTGACTTCTCAGGTCCTAGGATTCAGGGTTCAGGGTTCAGGGTTCAGGG
>CAIZKT010000370.1:0-6887 GCA_903933565.1 uncultured Victivallales bacterium
ATCGCAGCGTCGAGCGGGTGTTCTTCGTGGCCTGCCTGTTCTACATCAGCTACATCGTCTCCGGCTTCCTGGCCCATCCCGATTGGAAAGAGGCCGCACGGCACAGCGTCGTGCCGCACCTGGAATGGAACAGCGCCTATCTGTACATGGTGGTGGGGATCGTGGGGACGACGATCGCGCCGTGGATGCAGTTCTACCAGCAGGCGAGCGTGGTGGAAAAGGGCATTCCGCTGAAGCACTATGCCTACTCCCGCCTGGACACCGTGATTGGGGCTTTGCTGGTGACGGTGGTGTGCTTCTTCATTGTGCTGGCCTGCGCGGTCACCCTGCACCGGGATGGCGTCACCATCGAGACCGCCGGCGACGCCGCGGTGGCGCTGCGGCCGGTGGCCGGGGCCTACTGTGCCAACCTGTTCGCCTTCGGGCTGTTGAGCGCGTCGCTGTTTGGGGCGGCCATCCTGCCGCTTTCCACCGCGACCAGCGTTTGTGAAGCCATGGGCTGGGAGAGCGGGGTTGACCGCAAGTTCACCCAGGCGCCGCAGTACTACCTGATCTACACCGTGGTTATCTGCGTCGGGGCCGGGGTGGCTCTGGCGGCCAGTCGCCGCATGCTGATCCCGATCATGCTGCTTTCCCAGGTGATCAACGGCGTCCTGCTGCCCTTTGTTCTGGTGCTCATGCTGAAGATCGCCAACGACAAGGAAATCATGGGCGAGTACGTGAACAGCCGCCTGTTCAACGTCTTCGCCTATACCGGCGGGGCGGTGGTGGCGCTCATGAGTGTGGCCCTGGTCGTGCTGACGCTGCTGGGGTAGGTCTGCCCGGTGGGGTGCTTTCCGCCGACATTGCGCTAGGGTTCAGCAGTGGCCTGCGGCCAGTCACAACCCGTAGGCAAACCCGGATGGTTCACCGAAGCGGGGATTTGAAACGCATGAACAGTTCTTTTCGTCGCCTGGGTGGGGCGCTGGCGGCGCTGATCCCACTGGCGCTTGCCGCGGTGGCAGCCCCGCCGACGTTTGAGGTGGTCGGCGGTCCGCATGAGGCCTTCGAGCAAGCCGTGTCCTTGCCGCTCAGCGCCGAACAGGTTCAGGAGTTGACCGGGATGACCCTGGTCGAGGCGGAGGGGACAGTCGGGCGGCAGCAGCCGGTGGGCTGGGCCCTCGACCGCACCGGCGCGAGCCCGGTTCTGGCCTGGGTCATGCCTGGAATCACGCTTCCCGGCAGTGTGCGGCGGTTCACGGCGGTACCCGGGCAGCCGGGAGCGGCTGGCGATGGCGATCTGCGGGTCAGTCAATCGAGCGCGGGGATCACTCTCGGCAATGCCTACTTCGCGGTGACGCATCCGCGCCGGGGCGGCGGCGGCTTTCCGCGCGAGATCTCGTTTCGCATTTCGGGCAACCGGGATGCGGAGCTGTTTTTTTTGGACCGGCTGTTTCGTCCTGGGGGCGAGTCGGCGGGGCAGGGGCAATTCATGGCCGCGGACGACCCTGATTCGAGCGCCGAGGTCGTGTTCGAGAGTCCGGTAAGGGTAGTGGTCGAGGCGCGGACTCGCTACACGCGCAACGGCAGTCCGCCGCCGGGCGCGCCGCGGCTGGTTTACCGCTATGTCTACGCGCCCTTCTCCCCGGTGATTGAGGTGACGGCGGAGGCGGTGCGGGACGACGCCCCGGCATGGAACGAGCAGCATTTCCTGCATCTCAGCCGCAAGGCCTACTACTATTCGTCGTTTGTGAGCGGTCCACCGGCGCGGGAGCAGGCCATGCAGACGCCGGGGGCGAAGAGTCGCGCCCTGTCGGCCCCGGGGTGGGCGGTGATGGCGACCGCCGCGGACGCGGTCGGGGTCGGCGGCGGGCCGGTCAGCGGTTGGGATGCGTCTGATCAGTTCGTCTATTATGTGGTACGCAACCGGGGTCCCTGGGCCGATTCCCGGCAGAGCCTGGCGGGATGCCTCTACTTCGGACCGGCCGCGGCAGACCTGGGCTGGTACGAGCGCTGGTTGGGTGGTGCCCGGGCGCCACAGGTACGGGTCGTCAGTACACCCACGCGCGCCGCCGCCGACGAACTGGCTCCGGCTGGCGGCTACGAACTGCGCAACGAGGCGCTGCGGCTCCGTTTTGCCGACGCGGCCGGTGGCTTTGCCTGCACGGGCATCCGCAATCTGCTGGGTTCGGGAGCCCGCTTTGTGCATCCGCGCGACCCGGCGCCCGGGCTCTGGCGCCTCACCTTCCGCGCCTCACCCCCAGCGCGGCCCGCCGGGAGCACGGGCGCGCCGGCGGACGAGACCGTACTGGACAACCGCGCCGCGGCCAAGCTCGCCGCCGACGCCAGCGATAGCCCGGAGGGTAAGCTGCTGACCTTTACCTGGAAAGGCTTGGACCTGCCCGGGGAGCCGGGGGCGGTAGACGTCACGGCGACGGTGCTGCTCAAGCCCGGCCGTGGCGAGAGCGAATGGCGCCTGAGTGTGGTCAACCGCAGCCCTCGTTTCGGGTTGGCGGAGACCGCCTATCCGCTGCTCGCCGGGGTCTGCCTCCCGGGCGCCGGCGACGTGCTGCTGCCGCGCGGCAACTGGGGCGGGACCCTGGTGCGCCAGAGCCGTGCGGCGCTGCACGCGGCCTATCCCTCGGCCGGGTGCCCGGTGCAGTTCATGGCCTTCAACCTGGGATCTGCAGGCCTGTACCTGGGGGCGCACGACGAGGGCGCTCGCACCAAGCGTCTGGTCATCAGTCCCGAACAGGATGCGTCCATCGTCACGCTGGCGGAAAACGCCGGGGTGGCCGGTTCCAGCCTGGCGGCGCCGTTCCCGGTGGTGCTTGCCGCCTACGAGGGCGACTGGTGGCAGGCCGCCAAGCGTTACCGCGCCTGGGCCACGGGGCAGACCTGGACCCGCAAAGGCTGGCTCGCCGAGCGGACCGATGTGCCCAAGCTGTTGCGAGACCTCGGCCTCTGGTGGCTGGCCAGCGGCACCCCCGAGGCCCTGAAGCCGAAGATGCTCGAGGCCGAGAAGAGCTGTCCGCTGCCCATTGGCCTGCATTGGTACTGCTGGCACGAAATCCCCTTCGACAACAGCTACCCGGAGTACTTCCCCACCAAGCCCGGTTTCGCCGAGGCCGTACGCGAGCTGACGGCGCGCGGGCAGGTGATCATGCCCTACATCAACGGCCGCCTCTGGGACCGCGATATCCCCAGCTTCGCCGAGACCGGCGCCCCGGCCGCCTGCAAACAGCCCAGCGGTGAGATCTACATCGAAGAGTACGGCTCGAAGCGCAAGCTTGCCCCAATGTGCCCGGCCACGGCGCTGTGGCAGGACAAGGTCGCCGAGATTTGTCACCGGCTGATGACCGAGTGCGGCGTCAACGCCATCTACCTCGATCAGATCGGCGCCGCCGCCCCGGCGCCCTGCTTCGACCCCGCCCACGGGCACCCCCTCGGCGGCGGGCGCCACTGGGTCGATGGCTACCGCGTCATGCTGGATCGGATCAAGACCGAGGCCGCTGCCCTGAGCGTGGGCCTGACCACCGAGAACACCGCCGAACCCTACATGGACAACATCGATGAATACCTGGCCTGGAACCCGCGCTACGACACCGATGTCCCGCTGCTCCCGGCGGTGTATTCGGGCTACACCCTCTACTTCACCAGCCCGCAGGACGCGCAGGATGACCTGGATGCCTTCGTGATGGCCCAGGCCCGCGATTTCCTCTGGGGTTGCCAGCTCGGCTGGAATGGCGACTGGCTGCTGCGGCCCGAACACCGCGCCAAACTCGACTTTGAGCTGGCCCTGTCCCGACTGCGCCTGGCGGCCCAGGAGTTCATGGTGTACGGCGAGCTTCTCGACGAGATTCGGCCGTTGAACTCCATGCCGGTGGTGACCGCCGTCTGGAACCGCACGACTCGGCATACGGCGACCTTGCCAGCCGTCCAGGGAACGCTCTGGCGCTCCCGCAGCGGCCGGCTGGCGGCGCTGCTGGTCAACACCACCGACCATCCGGCGGCGATCACCTACGACGTGCGCCCCGGCGACGGGCTCCCGGGGGCTGGCGCCGACTGGCTGGTCCAGCGCCTGACGGCCAACGGCCTGAGCCCCTGGCAGCGGGCCAGCGGCGCCACTGTGCGCCGCGATGAGGTGCTGGAGGCCCGCGAAATCCGGGCGGTGATCTTCGCCCGACCCGACCCGAACGCCGCCTCGCTGGCTCGCGCCGCTGCCGGCAGCTCGGACCCGATCCTGGCCGCCTGTGCCCGCGAATTCCTCTTCGCCGTCAGCCTCGAGCACGCCGGCCTCGAGGTCACTCCGCCGACCGCGCTGCAGGAGGTGGTTGCGGGTGAACCCCTGGCCCTCGAAGTCCGCATCGCGGCCCGCGCTCGCAAGACCGGCGAACTGACCGTCCGCTGGCCAGACGGGGCGGTGGAAACCGTGAGCGTCGGTCGGGGCGAGGAACGGCGGGTCCGCCGCCTCGTCTGGGCCGGAACCGGAGCCGAGGCCCAGGAGGTCGTGAGCGTCGGTCTGCAGGCCGGCCCCGAGGCGTTCGACTTTCCGGTCCGAGCCGTGTACCGCCCGGCACTTGAACTGAACACCGGTTGCCCGGCCACGGTGCGCGGCGGGGAGAGCTTCGTCATGCCGGCCACGGTGGTGAACCACAGCCGCATCGCCCGCCAGGCCCGCGTCGTCTTCGAGAGCCCCGCCGGCTGGCTCATCGAACCGGCGACCGCCTGCGACCTCGGGCGCTTGTTGCCGGGGGAGTCTCGCGGCGTCTTGCTCAAAGTCCGCGTGCCCCCAGCCAGTGCCGACCAGCAGGCCTCGTTCAAGGCCCGGGTAGTCGAGGAAGGAACCCGCCATGACCTCCTGGTGCTGAAGTCGCGGCCCCTGGCCAGCGCGCGCCGCTGGGCCACCCCGCCAACCCTCGACGGCAGCCTCACCGAGTGGAGCGGCGAGCCGACGCTGCATCTTGGCGCCCCCGCGGCGGAGACGGTCAAGATCGCAACGGGCTACGGCGGTGCGGCGGATTGCTCGGCCGACGTCTGGGTTGGCTGGGATGAGAGCGCCCTCTACCTGGCCGTCGCGGTCACCGACGACGTTCAGCGTCAGGATGAGAGCGGCTTTCAGCTCTGGCGCGGCGACTGCATTCAACTCGCCTTCCGCAACGGCCCGCCCAACCCGACCTCCGGCTACGAAGGCAGCGAAACCGAAGTCGGGCTGACCCTCGGACCGCAGGGCCCAGTCGTCTTCCAGTGGATGCCTGGCGCCGCGCCCTGTACCGAGGCTCGCCTGGCCGTACGGCGCGAGGGCACGGTCACGCGCTACGAGGCGGCGATACCCTGGAGCACCCTGGGCGTGACCGGCATGCGGGTCGGTCGGCGGCTGGCTTGGTCCATGACCGTGAATGATAACGACGGCGAGGGTTTTCGGGGCTGGCTGGAGTGGACCCCGGGGGTCTGCGGCAGCAAAGACTCGTCCGCCTTCGGCTGGTTCGAGGCCGCGGCGCCCTGACCCCTGTACTGTACGCCTAGCGCAACCTGAGGCGGAGTTGGCAAGATGCCCCAGATTCTGGTTGGTGGTGACAATCAAGACGCATACCTGATCTGCGAGGCGCTCGAGAAGATGAGCGCGCCGCGCGGGCAGCCTGTGGTGTTCTGTGCCACTCCCCACGAAGTGCTGAGCACCGTGGGCCGGGGCGGCGCCGTGGCGGTCGTGCTGAACTTTGAGAAAGCCGGACTGACCAACTTCGAGCTTGCCTACCGTATCCGTGAGTCTGGCGAAGGTCACAGCATTCCGTTGCTGCTGCCCGAGATCGACGCGCTGGGCGATGTGGCCGGGGCTCTCGGGAAGCAGGTCGGCATCTTCACCTTTCCGGTGAAGCCTGGGGCGGTCGCCGCCCTGGCCTGCAAGCTGATCGACGCCGCCGCGCCAGCCCCGAGCCGTGCCGCGGCAACCCCGGCGGCGCCCAGGCCGCCAGCCAGCCGACCGCCCCCGCCGCCGGCGGCTACCCGACCGCCCGTGCCAGCCAGCCCGGACCTGTCTCGACCACAGGCCGCCCGCCTGGATAGTGCCGCCCTGGCCCCCGCCCACGGCGGCGGCTCTCGCCCGGCGGCGCCCTCGCGCTCTCGCCGCGTCCGCCACCGCACCTGGATGGAGGTCCGTTCGCCCCGCCGCGAGGCGCCGGTTGAGGAGGATCCGGACGACGACTCCGCGCCGCCCCTCAGGTCTCCGGCAACCCGCCCCATGAGTTCGATCCTGCGCGGACTGGCCATCCTCCTCGGGGTCTTGGCGCTGGCCGGGCTGGCGTATGGCGGTTTCCGCGCCCTCCGGGCAAACCCGAAAGACGTCGGCGTGCCCACTCCGAGCGGCACGGTGGCACTGATGTGCATGGCCTGCGACGCCCGCGAAGAGCGACCGGTGCAGAACATCCACGACCTGCGCTGCCGTCTGTGCGGCGGCAAACTGGGCTTTGCCTTTCACTGCAACGACTGCAAGAAAGACTTTGGCTTCATCCCCACCGAGAAACAGCGGACCCTCGCAGACCTCAAGGCGAAACCCGAGTGCCGTCTGTGCAAGTCGTGGAACACCAAGGCCATGCCGCCCGCGGTCTCGGCGACCGCCAAGAAGGCCAGCCCGGCCCCGCCTGAGACCGCCAAGAAGGCCAGCCCAACCCCGGCGCCGCGGCCGGCCAAGCCTGCCAAAGCCCCGGGCCAGGCCGGCGAGGAGTGAACCCGCTTGTAGGACACGCGCAGCAACCCCTTAGAACACCAGGCGCTTCCCATTCCGCCCTTCGTCCGCTGCGGCGGACGAGGGGCGTTGGAGGGCGCCGCTGCGTCGGCGCCGCTTTGGGCTTTGGTGCCCGATTTCAGCGCCGTAGGTGCGGCCATACCTCAGCCCAGCCCAGCGGGCTGGG
>CAIZKT010000371.1:0-4449 GCA_903933565.1 uncultured Victivallales bacterium
GGCGCTGCCCTGGGCTGAGGGATGGCGCCCCTTCGGGGTTGAACTTGGGCGGAGATGTGTATGTTGAGAGAGCCGCAGGCCGGGACCGTCTGGCTGCGCGACTGGCCAAGCACGGACTAACCATCCAGAGAGTGGATTGGAGGATCAGTATGAAGAAGGGTATCTGTTACGCCTGTCTGCCCAACGGGGAGCCCGCCGCCCGGTTCGCCCTGGCTGCCGAGATGGGCTTCCAGTGCGTGGAAGTCCCCACCCTGCGCACCGACGAGGAGCGCGCCACCTACCTGAAGGCGTCCAAGGCGTCCGGGGTGGCGGTCAGCAGCGTCATGAACTCGGACCACTGGGGCAGTCCGTTCTCCGACCCGGACCCGGCCGTGCGTGCCAAGTCGGTGGCCGGCGTGATCCAGAGCCTTGACACCGCGGCAGCGCTCGGTGGCGACATCGTCCTGATCGTACCTGCCGTGGTCAAGGTCGACGTCACCTACGAACAGGCCTGGGAGCGCTCCCGCGATACCCTCGCTGCGGTTTTGCCGCAGGCGGCCAAGGCCAAGGTTGCCCTGGCGGTGGAGAATGTCTGGAACAAATTCCTGCTCAGTCCCATCGAGTTCGCGGCCTACATCGACAGCTTCAAGAGCCCGTACATGGCCGCCTATTTCGACGTCGGCAATATCGTTGCCTACGGTTTCCCGCAGCAGTGGATTCGCACCCTCGGGCCGCGCCTGCGTAAGATCCATATCAAGGGCTTCGATGGTCCCAAACACGCCTGGACCCAGTTGCTCGAGGGTAGCATCGACTGGAAGGCGGTCATGAGTGCCCTGCGAGAGGTCGGCTACAACGATGCCATCACTGCCGAACTGAAGGGGCCCGGCGAGGACCCGCGCGCCGCCGTGAAGGCGATCAGCAAGGATATGGACGCGATCTTCGCCATGTGAGGAGAGGGGGAGTCCAGGCGCATGCGGACCAAAGGCTGGCGACGGTGGGTGGCGGCGGTGGTCGTGGGGCTCTGCGGGGCGGGTCTTGCCGCGGAGGGTGATCCCTGCATGGGTGACTGGGCCGGCACGCTGGCGACCCCTGTCGGCGAGAAGCCCATCGCGGCGCAGGTGATCGCCTTGGGCAAGGGCGCCTACCGGCTCAACCTGCTGGCCGCTTTTGACCTGCCCGGGGCGCCGTTGGCGTCCATGGACGGTCTGGTTGTCGACGGCGAGGTGCGCTTTGGCGAGGCTCTGCGCCTCGCCGCTGGGGTGCTGAGTGGCACGCTGCCGGCGCCGTTGCAGGGGACGGCCACCCTCAAGCCGGTCCAGAGACTGTCGCCTACCCTCGGCGCCAAGCCGCCGCCGGACGCCGTTGTGCTCTTCGCTGGCGCTTCCCTCGACCCCTGGCGCCAGGGCGATCGACCCTACGGTATCATCGACCTGAAGCGTGAGGTCGGTGCCGCCGATCAGGCGGCGGCTTACCTGCGCAATGCCATCCAGAGCCCTGCGGCCTGCCGAGTGAAGTTCGAGATCGGCTCGGATGACGGGGTCAAGGTCTGGCTCAATGGCGCCGTCCTTCTCGAGAACAACGTGCCGCGCCCGTTGACCGTGGGTCAGGATAGGGTCGAAGCCGACCTGCGGGCAGGTTGGAATGAGCTGTTGGTCAAGGTCAGCCAGGGCGGCGGCGATTGGGCCGCGCACCTGCGCCTGGTCGGCCTCGATGGCATGCCCGTCGAGAGCCTCAAGGCCCGCCTCGCCGCCACGGCGGCGGACGGCGCCGCCCTCGACACGCTTGGCGCCCGCGTCAATGGCACCCTTCTCAGTTGGGAGGCTGCCGGACCCTGTACCAAGGAGGGCGTCGCCGGCCAGGAGGTGCTGAAGACGCCCTTTGCCCCCGAAACCGAACCTGACAAGGTGCCGTGGAAGCGCGTCGGCATGCAGGAGCCTCCCCGCGGCAGCCGCTGGAAGCTGCTGGGCGATGGCGCTATGGAGATCAGCCCCAAGGCGGGTTCCCTCGTCACCAAGGACCCGTTCACCGACTGTCGCCTGCACCTCGAGTTCCGCACGCCCTTCCTGCCCGAAGCCAGGGGACAGTCCCGTGGCAACAGTGGCGTCTACCTCCAGGGACGCTATGAAGTGCAGGTGCTCGACAGCTACGGCCTCGAGGGCTTGGACAACGAGTGCGGCGGCATCTACAAGGTCGCCCGGCCCCGCGTCAACATGTGCGCCCCACCGCTGCAGTGGCAGACCTACGACCTCGAGTTCCACGCCCCGCGCTTCGACGCCCAGGGCCTCAAGACCGCCGCCGCGCGACTGACGCTCCAGCATAACGGCGTGCTGATCCACGAGAACCTCGACATCCCCGGCCCGACCGGCGGCGGCGAGGGGGCCAACCTCGACAAGCCTGGCCCCATCCTTCTCCAGGACCACGGCAACCCGGTGCAGTACCGCAATATCTGGGCCGTGCCGCTGAAACCCGGCTCGTGAGGCTTTCTGCAACCCCGAAAGCCGTGAGGAAGAGGTTGTATTATGCGGATTGACTCGCATGCCCACGGAGCCGCGACCCGCTTGGCAGGGTCGCCGAAGCAGTATATCGCCACCTGCCGCAAGCAGGTCATTGATGGCGTGGTCCTGATCATGGCGCCCGACGAAGTCTTCGCCTCTCACCGCAAGATGGGAAGCTTCGTGATCCCGGTACCGATCATCGAGATGGACCGCACCGGTGTCGGCGAGATCCATCGGCTCTTCGACCAGGGCGCCCGCGGCATCAAGTTCTTCATTCCCCAACATTCCTATGCCGACGAGCGCTACTACCCGCTCTACGAGGCCATCAAGGAACGCGACGGCGTCGCCGTCTTCCATACGGGCTACCTGATGCACGACGCCGACTACTCGCCAAAGTATCGGGTGAAGCTGGACGACATGCGCACCTGCCACATGGACACCATCGAACGCTACGTGCCGCATCTGCGCATCCTGATGGCGCATTTCGGCAACCCGCTCTGGGATGAGTGCTGGAAGGTGATGTGGGCGCATCCGACCGTCTACGCCGATCTCTCCGGCGGCACCGCGATCCTGCGCTCCATGCTGTTCTGGCGCGAGATGTTCGCCCCCAACGGCCAGTTGCTCGAGGACTGCTTCAAGAAACTGTGCTTCGGGACGGACACGTCCTACTTCGGTGAGCACCACGAGGTCGAGAAGTACATCCGCTTCCACGACCGCCTTTTCGACGAAGTCGGGGCCCCGCCGGCCCTGCGCGAGACGGTCAACGCCGGCAACATCCTCTCGTTGTTCCGCCTCGAGACCGCCTGAGGCGGCCCCCTTTGACAACCCCCCTGGCCCGGCCATGGTGTGGGTGCTCTCGGCGTCCGTACTGAAGGCGAAAGGAGACTGACCATGGCGCTGCAGACCGGTCTGATGACCTCTGGCCCGATCAAAGAGTGGCAGGGCAAAGCGTTGGACTTGGACGGCTATCTTGCCCTCGTCAAGGGCTGGGGCACCCAGACCCTCGACATCTTCCCGACCTTTCTGAACACGGCCCCGGCACGGGAGGTGCGTAGGGCCATGGATCGTCAGGGTCTCGCCTGCGCCTGCTACTACATCCCTGCCGACCTCTGTGCCACGGGTGCCCAGGCCGAGGCCACCGCGGCCGAGGCCTTTGCCGCCGGCTATGAGAACGCCGCCATCCTCGGCTCGCAGCTCGTCTTCACCTACGGTACCCAGCACACCTACGCCGGCGAGGACATGTTCCAACGCTACCGCGAGCGTCTGGGCGCTGTGCTGACCCGCTTCGAGAAGACCGGGCTCACCCTCGTGGTCGAGAACGCCGGTACCCTCATGCACAAGGTCCAGGACATGCTGCGCCTGATGGAGTCCCTCGGCAGCGCCGGTCTGCGCCTCTGCCTGGACACGGGCAACTTTCACCTCTGGCAGCAGGACGAGGTCGAGGCCACCCGCCTGGCGCGGCCGTGGACCCTCCATTTCCACGTCAAGGACTACGTCAACCCGCACTGGCAGGGCCCCGGCAAGCCCGGCGCGACCCAGGTCGACCTCGGCACCGGCGCGGTGCGGCACGCGGAGGTCATGCAGATTCTGCGCGCCTCCGGCTACTCCGGCGTCCTGGCCCTGGAGCCCCAGAGCCACGCCGCCATCGAGCCCGGCCTGCGGACCCTCGCTGGCTGGCTGGCGTAAGCGGGGCGTGTACTTGCCGCGACGGCCCGCCCTGATCCGGCGCTCGCCAAGGCGTTGCGCTCACCCAGAGGCGGGGTCGCCTCATGTTAGTCAGCAGGAGGTTGCCGCCGCACAGGTATGCACGTCGTGATCGCCAGCCGCCCGTTATCCTGGAACCACCTTGGGCGCCCGCTGGCCGCGCTGGCGGACAGGGAAACGGGGTGGTACGGTGACGCATCGTTGCCGGACGTCAAGAGAGGCGCGGTCGGGCTCGCCGGTCGGGAGCAGAGTCCGGCGCAGGCTGCATCCC
>CAIZKT010000372.1:0-1741 GCA_903933565.1 uncultured Victivallales bacterium
GCGGCAAGGGTGGCAACGGCCAACGGAGCTCACGCCGCGGCCCACCCTCAAGGCGACAGCGGCGGGAATGCTCTGCGGCCAGGCCTTGAGGGCCCTACCCCCGCAGAATCCTCTCGATCTCCGCCAGCTCGGGAGTCTTGTCCTGGATCTGCCCCAGGTATTCAAGGACTCTCTCCTGACGCTGTTTCACGGATGTCCCGCTACCGTTGATCAACTGAATGGCCTGCTCCTGGGCATCCTCTCCAATGTGGGTGTAGTACTGGTCAATTATGCCAGTGTTGGCACCGAGCATGGATTCTGCGACCGCCTTCGGGATGTTGTTGTCGATACAGAACGAGGCGAAGCTGTGGCGCAGACTGTGGAATCCGTAGACGCATACTGACTTAAGCCGGCCAGACACCTTCACGCTTGGCTCCAGCCCGATCCAGCGGATGACACGCATCACGTCATGGTTGACGAAGCCAGCCCCATTGTCCTTACCGTTCGCGTCTACCCGGAGATAGCGCACGGCAAGGCTTGGCAAGACGTAACTGTCACGCTTCCATTCCTCTGCTTCCTTCAGGACCTGCAGCAACCGTGGCGCTACCGGGATCGTAACCTCCTTCTCCGTCTTGAACTGGACGATGCCGATCCGCTGGCGTGTCATGTCCACTTTGTGCCACTGCAGCAGGGCGCAGTCCTTCATACGTTGCCCGGTGAACGCCCCGAGGTAGAACAAGGCTCGTATCTCGGCCTTGTTCTTGCACCGCTTTCGGGGGTCCTCCAGTGCGGCAAAGAGCTGCTCCTCCTGATCCTTCGTGAAGGGAAGCCGCCGGGCCGTGATCCCGATCTCCTCCCTGGCTTTTCGCCGGAAGTTCGGGTTGGTCCAGGTTGAGGTGGTCGGCTGGACGTAGTCCGCCAGGGTCTTGAAGATGTGGGCTGTGCGCGCGATGCGCTTGTTATGGGTATCGACGCTGATCTCCTGGTCTCGCAGGGTACCCACAAATTCCGCCACGACTGCGTCGGTGATCTCGTCGAGGTACCGACAGCCCTTGGCAGTAGCCCAGGACACGAGCTCCGCGAAGTAGACCTTGTAGCGGAGGTAGATGCTTACGGTTGCGGGGTGGGCGCGGTTGGGATGCTTGTCATAGACTGACCAGGCTTCCTTCAGCTCCAGCCGCCTTCCCTTCCGGGCAAGGCCCTTGGCGTGGCTTACGTGAGCCGCAACCACCTCCAGCGATGGGGCCCGGACCACAGGGACCATTCCCCTGGCTTTCGCGAGCGCGTCGTCCTGGTTCCTTGTTTGCAGGCTCACAGCCTTCCGCTGCCCGTTCACCTGATAGCGGAAGTAGAAACACTCGCCGACCGCCTTCTGGTAGACAGTCCCGATGTCCAGCTTGAGCCTTTTGGGCTTCTCATTGGCCTTCATGGGCACTCCCTGTCGCTCAGTTGCCGGGGCCAGCCGACGGCCAGGCGTAGAGGATGCCGCGGTACTCGCCAGCAGTTGCGGCCGGCTTCAAGGGGCAAGGCCCTGTCGATACGGACACCAAGAGCGGTGGGGGCTCCGCCTGCGGCAGCGATGGAGGAGTACATTGAGATGTGTCCCGGAGGCGTAGCGACCGTAAGTATCGGATTTGGCCAAGATAGACGCCAGAAGACCGTGTGCAACCCGTTCGTGGCACCAAATGGCACCAAAATGGCCATATCTGAAGCTAAAACAAAGTCCCTCCTCCGGCACCTCTGCAAATCAAGCACTTACGAC
>CAIZKT010000373.1:0-2233 GCA_903933565.1 uncultured Victivallales bacterium
ATGTCACGCTGACAATCGCGCTCCGCTGTTTCCCTGAAGAACCCCTGCCGGCGGTTATAGAACGCCTAGCAGAGACAAAATCCCAGAGCCTTCGATTACTGCAACGGCGGCGGTTGTGAACGCCAAAGGGAAAGACCATGTCACACCCCCAGCATATAGCGTTTGGCGAATGGGAAGGCGTTTTCGATATGGCGCACCACCGGATCCGGCGCCCCCTCGGTACCGACGACTTCAATCGTGTCGAAACGGTAGTAGAGTTTCGGGAAGTCAAGCTGCCGCAGGTAATGCACTGCCGCCCGATTCAGCGCCTGGCGCTTAGCCGCATTTACGGCCGCAAAGGGACGAGCAAAATCCTCGGAAGCGCGGGTCTTCACTTCCACGAAGACCAACGAATCCCCCAGCCGGGCCACAATATCAAGCTCGTCGCGGCGGTCCGGCCGGACACGCCGCCCCAGGATGCGGTAGCCGGCGCGCTCCAGAAAGGCCGCCGCCACATCCTCCCCCCAGCGTCCGGTGACTTGCGTCTGCGCTTGTGCCGCACGATCCATACGCCCTCCCCTGCCGGCGCCCCCCCCGACCTGGCCACCGCTCCTCAGCTCCGCACGCGCACCGCCTGCGAGATCGAAAGCATCCCCATGAAGAGGTAGCCCGCGGCATAGAGCATCAGGAACGGCACCACCCCGAACCGTCCATTGTGCAGGTAGACATGCACCGTATAGAGACTATAAACCCCCATGGCCATCTCGACCAGCGCAATCATGGCAAAGCCGCCGCAGTAGCGCGTAACCTCCTTGTCGCCGCGTTTCGGCGTGCGCACAAACTCGCTCTCGTGACCGCGGATGGCCTGCACAATGGCCCGCGTGTTGGAGATCGCCAGCCCGATCCCCACGAACATCAGCACCGGCATCCACAGGACGCTCTTCCAGCCACGCCGGCGATCCACTACGCATTGCGCCCAGACATACAGGGTGCTCGGCCCGAGGATCGAAAGCGCCAGCGGCAGTGCCAGCATGGCGAACAACCAATACGGCAGCGGGTGATGCTGCGTGAGCAGCAACATCGGCAACGCCAGTAGCGACAGTGCCAGCATCAGCGGATGCACGCCGTAACCGCTCATATGCAGCACCGCTTCCATTTTCTTAAACCAGGAGCATTTCTCCCGGCGCAACTGGCCAAAATGCTTCAGCAGGGTCTGGAACGACCCTTTGGCCCAGCGGAACTGCTGGGTGCGGAAGGCCGCCACGGTCTCCGGCAATTCCGCCGGCACTACCAGGTCCGGCAGATACAAGGTAGTCCAGCCGGCAAACTGCACCCGGTACGAGAGGTCCAGGTCCTCGGTCAGGGTGTCCCACTGCCAGCCGCCACCGGCCACAATGGCCGTGCGACGCCAGATGCCAGCCGTGCCATTGAAGTTCATGAACAGACTGTTCCAACTGCGGGCCACCTGCTCCACAATGAAATGCCCGTCAATCCCGATGGCTTGGGCGCGGGTCAGCAGGGACTGGCGTCGATTCAAGTGCCCCCAGCGCGCCTGGGCAAACCCCAGCTTCGGGTCGCGCAGGAAGAACGGCACCATGGAGGAGAGATAATCCGCCGGCGGCACAAAGTCGGCATCAAAGACCGCCACCAGTTCACCCCGGGCCACGGCCAGGGCCTCGGCCAGCGCGCCCCCCTTGAAACCCGTGCGTACCCGGCGCCGCAACACCTGAATGTCGAACCCCTGCGCGCGAAACTCAATGGCCAGGCGATCCACCACCGCGCACGTGCCGTCCGTGGAGTCATCCAGCACCTGGATCTCATGCTTCTCCCGCGGATAGCGGATGGCGCAGACGGCGCGGATGACGCGTTCCACCACGTTGATCTCGTTATAGACGGCGATCTGCGTGGTCACCACCGGCAGATCGGCGCGCGCCAGCACGTCCCCCATCTCGGCCTGGATCTGACGGCGGGCATTGGCTGCTTCCCGCAGCCGGCGGCAGAACAGGTAGAGCATCACATAGCAGTTGAGGCCATAGGCCATCAACCCCACCGTCGGGATCAGGTAGACGATCGCCAGCAACACATAGAGCAGAGTATCCATAGAGACCTTCACGACGCTCACCAGACAGCGGCACACCCCGCCAGCCATACCGGCCGAAAAACCAGCCGCGTATCATAGGGTTTTTCACCCCCGGACGCAAGGGGCGGGCCCCCCCCCCAGCGGTTCCAAATAGTGGCGGGTAAGCGGCTGTGA
>CAIZKT010000374.1:0-3503 GCA_903933565.1 uncultured Victivallales bacterium
AAAAGATACGCCAGTTGTTCGAGCGGGAACCGAAATTGAAGCTGTACGTGGAGTCGGTTCGCAAGCCGTTGAAAGCCAGTAAGTTCTCCGAGTTGTCTCCATCTGACCGGCGCAAATATGGCATCGAGGCCTCGAGCGGCTATTCACCCGGTTGACGGCTAGGTTGACGGCCAGGTTGACGCTTGGTTGACGCTTTGGTTGACGCGGTTGACGCATTTAATATGTTCCATAAGAGGCGGTTGTAAAAATCACCCCCTCGATTTGGTTGACGCCTGCGGAAATATGTAACCCCGCACGCGGCGATTCATTCCGATTCGGCATGTGCCATCACGGCGTCGGGGCTTACTCAAAGGAGGACGCCATGACGCTGCTTGAAGAGCTGATGCAAACCGCCATCAGCGCCGCTGACGAACGGAAACGCATTGCCCTGCGCGTGTTACGCGGCGAGACCGTGGAACCCGCCACCCTCCGGCCGGCCACCGGCCCTCTGCTCCTGGGCATGGGCGAAGGCGCCGAGCTCCTTGGCGTCAGCCGCTCCACCTTCTGGCGTGCCATGCGCGCCGGCAGGATCCAGCGCGTGGAAGTTTACCCCGGCTCCTTCCGGGTCCGGCGCGAGGATGTCGAGTTTTTGGCCGCGCGGGCAGCCGCCAAGCGGGATCGCAAACTGGCCAAGGCCTAGGCAGGAGCACCCGCATGTCCAAACACTCCCTCTCTTTTGACCCCCAGCGCCATGAATACCGCCTCAACGGTAACGTGGTCCCCTCGGTGACGCAAATCGTGCGTGCCGTCATCCCCCGGCAGTTCGAGCCCGACCCCTGGTACCTGCAGCGGGGCTCCATGGTCCACAAGGCCGTCGCCCTCATGCTGTGCGGCGAACTTGACTGGGCCAGCGTGGATGAACGCATCCTGCCGCGGGTCCGCGCCGCCCAAGCCTACTGGCAGCAGAACGTCAACCGGATCTGCCCGCTCAACTCCGTCTCGGACACCTGGCTGATGGAGATCGAAAAGCCCGGCTGCCATGCCCCGCTGGGGTTTGCCGGCACGCCGGATCTGCGTGTCGGGGCGGCGCTCCTTGACTGGAAGTCCTCGGCCGAACCCGAGGCAGAGGCCCAGCTCGGCGGTTATGTCCACTTCTATCCCCCCCGCACCATTCGCACCTGCATCTGCGTCGAGTTGCGCGATGACGGCACCTATCGCGAAACCTGCTACGACGCCCGGCGCTGCGCCGCCCTCTTTCTGAACGTGCTGACCGTCTATCAGTGGATGAACAAACATGGCCGCCTGTAGCGGCCCAGGAATGAACAAAGGAGTGAACCATGGAACAGCAGGAAACACAGGTGGCCAGTCTCAAGACCGAAGCCACCGGCATGATGCAGTGGGCCACCGGTCTGGTGGTCGTGACCAGGGATGATGCCGACAGCGCGCTGCAGCGCTTGTCCGTGATCAAGGGACTTCGCAAGAAGGTCGTGGACTGGTTCGCGCCGATGAAGAAGGCCGCAGCCGATGCCCACAAGGCCATTGTCACCCGCGAAAAGGAGGTGACCGATGTCGCTGACCGCGCCGAAGCCGTGGTCAAGCAGAAGGTCCTGGCCTGGCAACAGGCCGAACAGCGCAAGGCGGAGGCGGAGCGCCTGCGTCTACAGGCCGAGGTGGATGAGCGCGCCAGAAGAGAACGCGAGCGCCTCGAGCGTGAGGCCGCCCGCCTCAAGACCCCCGAGAAGCAGGAGGAACGCCTGCAGCAGGCCGCGGCCGTGGTGGCGCCCGTGATCGAAGTCGCAACGCCGGCGCTTACGGCGTCCGGGTCGTCCCTCCGCAAGACCTACCGTGCTGTCCTACTGGACAAGGCGGCCCTGATCCGCGCGGCCGTCCCCGGCAGCGTTGCCGAGACCATGCTGGCCTTCGACGCGCGCGCCGCCGATGCCTTCGCCCGTGCCACCAAGGGCGCCTCGCCGGTCCCCGGCATCCGCTTCGAAACCGTCGATGGCCTGAGCATCCGGGCGGCCGTCTGAACAACCCTCTCACACAACCAACCAAAGGAACCACACCATGACCACCGCACTGACTACCACCTCGGACAACACCCGCATGCAGGTGTCCGAAGTCAAAGACCAGATCAAGGCCATCCAGCACCTCCTGCGCGATGCCCTGCAAGGCCCGACCAGGGATCACCCGGAAGGGGTCCACTACGGCATCGTCCCCGGCACCAACAAGCCCAGCCTTTTGAAACCCGGCGCGGAGAAGATCGCCATGATGTTCCGGCTGGTGCCGAACTACCAGACCGAACGGATCGACCTGCCGAACAGCCACCGGGAGGTAATCGTCACCTGCACGCTGACCCACGCCCCCTCCGGGATCACCAGTGGCCAGGGGATCGGCTCAGCCTCGACCCTCGAGAGCAAGCACCGCTACCGCGGCGCCGGCGGCCGGACCTGCCCTTCCTGCGGCGCCCTGTCCGTCAAGGCCAGCAAGAAGGAGTTCGGCGGGGGGTACTACTGCGACAAGAAGGCCGGCGGCTGCGGGGAGGGCTTCAAGCCGGGCACGCCGGATTACGAGATCCTGGACGCTGCGCCTGTCGTGCGCCTGGAGAACCCCGACCCGGCGGACCAGTACAACACCGTGCTCAAGATGGCGCAGAAGCGCGCCCTGGTGGCCGCCGTGCTCACCGCCACGGCCGCCTCCGACATCTTTACGCAGGACCTCGAGGATGATCCGGCAGCCGGTGACCCCGCCGCCGCCTCTCGCGCGCCGGTCAGCGAACCGCGCGCCGCTAAGCCGTCCGCCGAACCCGCCTCGACTGAGGCCGAACAGATCGCCGAGGGGGTGCTGGAAGACGTGCTCTTCACTGAGAGCAAGCCCGGCGCACCCAAGCCTTGGAAGAAGTGGGGTCTGAAACTCGGCAGTGATGTGTTCGGCACCTTCGACGCCAAGCTCGGCGAACGTGCGCTCACCTTACGTGGCAAGGGCGTGAAGATCACCTGGGTCGCCCGCGGTGAACACAAGACCATCGTCAAGCTCGAGGATGGCCTGCCGCTCTGATCCCCGGAGAACTGCCATGTCGGACACTTCGGCACAGGTGTCCGACATGCACTCCCTGGGCGCGCCGCTGGCACCGGAGGCCGTGGTGCCGGCTGCGCTACAGGACACACCGCAAGCCAGCGCCGCCCCCGATGAAGACATGCCGTTCTGATGCGCGCCTCCGACGCACAGGAAAGGACTGTATCAATGAGCGCCCTGCCAACTGCCTATCGCATCAGAAACTGGTCGCAGCACTTCGAGAATAATCGAACCCGCGAAGTCGTGAGCATGGTCTGGGTTCCTGTACCAAACAAGCATGACGGGGAAGGGTTTCGCCGGATCATGCGGGAGCCGGACGGGATCGTCATTTACGGTTGCTGGCACCTCATCCTGCAGGTTGCCAGCAAGAGCCTGCGACATCGTGGCACCCTCCTGCGAGATGATGGCACCCCTATGACAGCAGAGTCGATCAGCCTCAAAACAGGGTG
>CAIZKT010000375.1:0-10038 GCA_903933565.1 uncultured Victivallales bacterium
GCCCTCCAACGCCCGGAGTCCGCAGCGGCGGACGAGGGGCGGAATGGGAAGCGCTTTGGGTCATACGAGGTTGCTGCAAGTCTCATACAAGCAAACCCCTACGGAGCTGACATGCGCCCCAGGCCAATAATAACGCTTGCCGTTAATGGCGTCTGGCGTTATGTTCGTCGTATGATCCGGTCGTTCAAATGCCGGGATACTGAAAGGCTGTACGAGCGGCAGTCTTCACCGAGACTTCCGCAGGCGATCCAGCGTGCAGCTCTGCGCAAGCTGTGGGTCCTTGATGCGGTCACGGATCTGGGGGAGTTGCGGGTGCCCCCCGGCAATCGCCTCGAGGCCCTGCCTGGTGACCGACAAGGGCAGCACAGCATTCGGATCAACCAGCAAGGGCGCATTTGCTTCCGATGGCATGATGGCCATGCTCTCGACGTCGAAATCGTGGACTACCACTGAGGCGAAAGATGAACAAAGACCTTCCCCCGGTTCACCCCGGCGAAATCCTGCAGGAGGATTTCCTGGTTCCGCTGGGAATCAGTCAGTACCGGCTGGCTGGCGACATCGGGGTTCCGCCGCGGCGGATCAACGAGATTGTGCATGGAACAAGGGCGGTGACCGCCAACACGGCACTTCGCCTGGCGCGGTACTTCGGTACGTCGGCGCAGTTCTGGCTCAATCTGCAGTCGCACTACGACTTGGAGGCGGAGAGTGACAGGCTGGGCGACAGGCTGCAGGACGAAGTCCACGTGCTTGCCACCGCCTGAACTCAACAGGAACCGAGGGCGGACCCCCCGACCAAGGGGAGTTGGGGAGATGGGAGACCGGGTTATTGGGGCAGGGAGCTTAGCGGTGCGGCGAGCGGGGGCCGCGAGAAGCAGAACGGGTTGCCGGACGAAACGCCGACGGAGATCGCGACAATGGCCCAACTCCCTCACACCCAAGTACCCCATCACCCCAATACCCCACCACCCCTGATCTCCGGTGGGACGACTATGACGCTGTCCCGGTGCTGCCTTCTGTTCTCCGTACTCGTCCTGTCGTCCTGGCGGGCCGCGGGCGCTGAGGCGGTGTTGCGCACGGAGAAGTGGGCCAACACGGACGAGGCCTTTGCGCAGTTTGCCGAGGTGGTGGAGAGCGCCCAGCCGCGGAACCTGCTGTCCCGCAAGGGGGCGCAGTTCCACGATGGGAATGGGGTCGGGGACATGTCGGGGCTGGCCGACGGAGCGGCTGGGGTGCGCGGCGGCGAGGGGCGGGTTGGCATCGACGGTCAGCCGTCGCTCATCACCTGTTACCTCGGCAAAGCCCTGCCACTCTACCGGATCGGCTTCTACACCTTCAACATCGATGCCCGCGCCAATCAGGATTACGAGGTCCGCTGGGCTGACAACAGCGCCAAACCGGGCGCCAAGCCGGAGTTTGCGGAGACCGCAGACCTGAGCAGTGGCGCAACGGTGATCGGCCCTGACAGCGGCGGCTTCCACAGTTGGTTCGAGCGTGAGGACGGGCAGCCACTCACGGCGCAGGCGGATTGGGTCCAGTTCCGTATCTGGCGCACGTACAATATGAAAGCGGGCTCCAAGGCGCACAGCGCCGACGCGGCCGGCTGGACGGCGGGTATCGAGCTGGAGGTCTGCGGCAGGCCCGAGGACACGCTGGTGCTCAGTGCGGCGGACAAGGCTCGTCGCGAAGCCCTGCGTCAGGCGCCGCGCGAACCGCGCTTCGAGAAGCAGGCCACCTGGCAGGAGACCCTGCAGGGGGCGCGGGAGGAGATCGTGGGGTGGGAGACGGCCCTGGATCTGCTGCAGGTGGGGGACGGCGGGGTGGTCTTCGGCGCCTGGCAGGTGATCGGTCCGCTGGACGGTGGGCCCGAGATGGCCACCCTCGACACCTTGCGCGACGTCGACCTCAAGGCCACCTATGGCGACGGCAAACTCGCCTGGCGGCCCTTGCCGACCCTGACCGATGGGCAGCTCCACGACGTGGCGGCGCTGGTCGGCGCCAAGCCGGGGCAGACGGTCTTCCTGGCCCGACCGATCCGCGTGGACCAGCAGTTCGAGGGCAGGAACCCGTTCTGCATCGGCGTGGGACTCGAGGATGGCTGGGTTATGCTCACGCCGCCGCGCAGCGCCGTCGGCGGCAAGCAGCGTCCGGCATATCCCAACCAGTACCTTATGAAGATTGCGGTGACCCCGGGCGACTATGTGTTGCTCTCACGGCTGACGGTGCAGGCGGATGGCCGGGCGCCGCTGTGGTTCACCCCCCAATGCCCGAAGGGGCGCCCCACGGCCGGGACGCTCGACAGCCGCCTGGGCCGCCGCCGGCAACTCATGGCCCGCCTGCGCCGTGAGTTCACCGATCCACTCAGCACCCGGCAGATGGACTGGGAGGAATGGGACAGCATCTGGATGCGCTTCCAGCGTTTGCAGATGGCCGGCCGGGAGTACTTTCTCAGCGACTGGGCCCCCGGCAATCCGACCACGATCGCCCAGGAGTATGTCGCCGCGACCGTTCGGCGAACGGCCGTTGTGGAGCGCGAACTGCAGACGATCGAGCCGTTCATCCGCGCCCGGGTGGCGCCCTGGTTGGCCGAGTTCGCCAAGGCCACGGCGGCGGCAGCCCCGGCCGCCGCGCCGGAGCTTGCCGCAGCCCGGCAGCGCTACTATGGCCTATGCACTGTCCAGGAGGCGATGCAGGAAGCCCATCGCCTCGAATCGCTGCGCCTGGCGATCGAGGACCAGGCCAGCACATTCGGGGCCGAATACCCCAAGGCCGCGGCGTACCGAAGCACGGTCCAGGGTTTCACCGGCCGACTGGAGGCCCTTTGGCCGGCGATCCTGAAGGCCCCCGCGGACACGCAGGGCGAGTTGCGGGTCCTGCATGAGGAGCTGGACCCGGCGGCGCGGGACATCCTGCTCGACAATCCAGTGCTCAAGTTCGACAAGCTGCTGCTGGCGCGGGGCGGCCCCTGGTTCAACTCCAACTGGAGTGGCCCAAACAACCTGGGCAACGAGCTGGTCGTGCTCTCGCCAGTGCGGCCCGATGGCGAGCTCAGTACGATCTACAAAGGGGGCAGCATCAGCGACTTCGACCTGCACTTCGACGGCCAGCGGGTGCTGTTCTCGGATGGGCGCTTCCTGAGCGAGGTCAACGTGGATGGTTCGGGTCTGCGGCGGCTCTCGCAGCAGGATGACCCGCACGTGCAGCACTTCGACGGCTGCTACCTGCCCAATGAGCGGATCATGTTCGTCTCGACGGCCTGCGAGCAGGCGGTGCCCTGCACCGGGCAGTGGTACGTCGGCAATATGCACGTGATGAACGCCGACGGTACCAACGAGCGTCGGCTGAGCTTCGACCAGGACCACAACTGGAACCCCTGCGTGATCAACAACGGGCGCGTCGTCTATACCCGCTGGGAGTACACCGACACGCCGCACTACTTCTCCCGGCTGCTGTTCCAGATGAACCCCGATGGCAGCGGCCAGATGGAGTACTACGGCAGCAACTCCTACTGGCCGAACGCGATGTACTGGCCCCGCCCGATCCCCGGCAAGCCGACCGAGCTGGTCTGCATCGTCAGTGGTCACCACGGTGTGGCGCGGGAAGGCGAGTTGATCGTGCTCGATCCGGCCCGCGGTCGGCACGAGGCCGAGGGCGTGGTGCAGCGCCTTCCGGGGCGGGGTAAGACGGTGGAACCGGTCATCGAAGACGGCCTGGTGAGCGAGGTGTGGCCGCGCTTTGCGGCGCCCCAGCCACTGGCGCAGACCGGCACCGACCTGGGCGCGGGCAAGTACTTCCTGGTGAACTGCAGAGAATGGCCCTGGTCGCCCTGGGGCATCTACCTGGTGGATGTGTTCGACAACCTCACGCCCTTGTTGATCGGGCCATACTGCAACGCCACGCCGCTGCGCCCACGCCCCCGACCGCCGCTGATTCCGGAGAGGATCAACCCGAAGAAGACCACGGGCTTCGTCTACATGGCCGATGTCTACCGCGGGCCGGGTCTGGTCGGCTGTGAACGCGGCGCGGTGAAGGCCCTGCGCCTCGGCTCACACCAGTATCGCTACGGCGGCAATGGCGACACCTACGCCGCCACCTACGAAGGCGGCTGGGACGTGAAACGCATCCTCGGTACCGTGCCGGTCAACCCCGACGGCAGCGCCTTCTTCGAGGTGCCGGCCAATACCCCGGTGTTCGTGCAGCCGCTGGACGCCGACGGCAAGGCGTTGCAGACGATGCGCAGTTGGTTCACCGTGATGCCGGGCGAAACCCTGTCCTGTGTCGGCTGCCACGAGCCGCAGAACTCGGGGGCTCCCAGCGCCAATAAGCGAGCCAGTCAGGGGACGCCCGAGCCGATCCGACCCTGGTACGGCGCCGCTCGCGGTTTCGGCTTCGATCAGGAGGTGCAGCCCGTCCTCGACCGCCGCTGTGCCGGTTGCCACAACGGCCAGGCGAGTCCCGCGGGACGTAGCCTTAGCGATCTTCGCGCCAAGCAGTTGCAGCCTGAATACAAGGGCCGCTACAGCCCTGCCTACCTGGCGCTGCACCCCTATGTCAGGAGGGCGGGTTACGAAGCCGATTACCACATGATGAAACCAGCGGAGTTCAACGCCGACACCAGCCCGCTGGTGCAGATGCTGACGAAGGGACACCATGGCGTGCAACTGAGCGTGGAAGACTGGGACCGGCTCTACACCTGGATCGATTTCAATGTGCCCTACGCGCCGAACTGGCGGCAGAGCCACCAGCCGCCCACCGACGAACAAGTGGCCCGCCGGGCCAAGTACAAGAAACTCTACGCCAATCTCGACGACCGCGATGAGGAACGACTCCCCGCGCCGCCGGTGGCGGAGTTCATCGCGCCCCCAGCCGCGGGCGCCACGGACGCGAAGGCCGCGGTCAGCCTCGAAGGTTGGCCACTGACCACGGCCCAGGCAAGCGCCCTGCAGGCTGGCCTGGCCCAGAAGGAACGGACCTTGGACCTGGGCGGCGGCGTCAGCCTGGTCTTGGTACCGGTGCCAGCGGGCCGCTTCATCTGCGGCGATCCCGACGGAGCGCCCGACGAACAAGCGCAGCGCATCGTCAGCCTGGAGCGGCCCTTTCTCCTCGGCCGCTTCGAGGTCACCAATGAACAGTATGCCCGTTTCGACTCGGCCCACGACAGCGCCTACATCGACGGACGCAACAAGGACCGCTTCACCCGCGGCTACCCGGTGAATGGCCCGCAGCAGCCCGTGGTGCGGGTGTCGTGGCAGGAGGCCACGGCGTTCTGTGCCTGGTTGTCCAAGCTCAGCGGCAGCGTCTGCGCCCTGCCGACCGAAGCGGAGTGGGAGTGGGCCTGCCGCGCTGGCAGCGGCGGACGCTGGCCTTTCGGCGAGGTTGCCGAGGGGATGCCCAAGGTGGCCAACGTTGCGGATCGCTCGGTGCAGGGCTGGGGCTGGGGCCGCTGCGAGGCCGACTACGACGACGGCTGTCGGTTCAGTGCCACGGTCGGCTCGTTCCCGCCCAATGCCTGGGGCATTTACGACCTGATTGGCAATGTGGCGGAGTGGACCACGGAGAGCGCCGGCCCGGAAGGCCTGAAAGTCGTGCGCGGCGGCTCGTGGAATGACACCTTCAGCGCCTGCCGCACGGCCTCGCACTGGCGCTACCCGAGCTGGCAACCCGTCTATAACGTCGGCTTCCGGGTGGTGCTGCGCTCGGAGCGGGCCCTGGCGGAGCGCTGAACTGCGGCGCCTCGACGGGACTGAATGGAAGGATGCTTGCTGAACCTCGCCGACCTCGGCGCAGGCCACCGGGAGGTACGGAATCCCCATGATCTTTACCGCCACGACCACCGGGTTGCAGGTTCAGAACGAGGGCATCGGGCTGCTGTCGAGCCCGCCCGAGGGGCTTTGGTCTGTGGCCATGGGCTGGCAGGACGGCTGGCCGACGGATTGGTGCCACGCCCAGCCTGAGACCGTCAGCCAACTCGGGCCCTGGACGGTGCTGGCGGGTACCGTGCGGACTCCGCAGGGCGACTGGCGGGTTGAAGATGCCTGGCGCTGCGAGCGGGCCGGGGCGGTCTGGCACTGCCTGCGCACCTGGCGCTGGACCGGCAGCGCGCCAGCGTCGCACTGCACGCTCGCGGTGTGCTTCCTGACCCCGGCCGCGGGCCGGCGGGTGCTGCTGCCAGGCTGCCTGTACTACGGCAACCCGTCCGGGGCACGCAGCGAGCGCACGCCCGGGTTCGGGGGTGAAGTCGGCGAGCGGGCTTTCTTCGAGGAACACCGCCTGCCCTTGCCCTTCGTGGTTGCCGAAGTTCCGTTTGCGGGTCAGGTGGCCGGGGTGGCCCTGCACTCGCTGCCGTCCCCCGCTCCGGGCGGACAACGCGCGGACCAGTGGTGGTCGCTGGGGGTCGAGTCCCGCGCCGACGGCACGGCACTGGCGCTGCTTTCGGGGCCGTGCGCCAGCAACGGCCGGAATAGCGTCATCAAGGCGTCCCAGGAGCGCTGGGAGGCTTACGACGACGCCTGGCTGCGCCTGCCGCCGGGGGCCGTGATCCGGAAGGAGTTCGCCGTCGAGGTCGCCACGGACCTGCCCCGGGGCAGCGGCTTCCGACCGGCGGTGCAGACCAGCCTGGCGCGCCTGGCGCCGTTCAGTCTGGACGGCCTGCCGAGCCTGGCCGACATCGTCCGCGCCAAGGCACGCTTTGCCTTGACGCGCTGGCACGAGGACGAGGTCTCCTGCGGTTTCCGCAAGTACCCTGACCGGCGTTTCATCGTGATGGGCTGGTGCGGCCAGGCCGCCGCGCCGGGCTACGCGCTGCCGGTTCTGGCGCCGCTGCTGGGACTCTCAGGTCTCGGCGACAAGGCGCAGCGCGCGCTGGACTTTCTGGCCTCGGCGGCCTTCCACGACGCCGGCTTTCACACTTGGTACAATATCGACGCGCGACGTTGGGAGAACATCGAGGTCTTGTCCGAGGGACAGGCCATGCTGAACCTGTTTCGAGCGCTCGCGGCGACCTCTCGCACGGGCCTGGACGGACGGCGCTGGGAGGAATTCCTGCGGCGTGCCTGCGGTCTGCATGCGAGGCGCATCCTGGCCCCGGCCTGGCGGCCGGTCTCGACCAACGAGGGCTTTCTGGTGGCGCCCTTATGCGCGGCGGCGGCCCGCTTCGGCGACGCGACGCTGCGCCAGGCCGCGCTCAAGGCTGGCGAGCATTACCGCGAGCGCCACCTCAGCATGGACGAACCCTACTGGGGCGGCACCCTCGACGCGCGCTGCGAAGACAAGGAGGGCGCCTTCGCCGCCATGCAGGCCTTCCTGGCGCTGTTTGATCTGACCGCTGAACGCAGCTGGCTCGACGCGGCCGCCCATGCCATGGATGTCGCCTTGACCTACTGCGTCGCCTGGGACATCCCCTTGCCGCCCGGCCCGCTTGCCGACCGCGCCCTGAAGACGCGCGGCTGGACCGCGGTCTCGGTGCAGAATATGCACCTGGACGTCTACGGTGTGCTGTTCGCGCCGGATGTGTACCGCCTCGGGGGCCTGACCGGCCGGCCAGACCTCCAGCGCCTGGCCCTGGTGATGTTCCGCAGTTGCGGACAGCTCATCGATGCGACGGGCAGCCAGGGCGAGCAGATCGAGCAGACGAACTACACGCAACAGCACTCCGGCTTCGGTCCCGGGGGCTGGCGCGGCGGCTACTCCGAGCACTGGACGGTGTTCTGGATCACGGCCCACTTCCTCACCGCGGCGGCGCAGTTTGCCGAGCTGGGCGTACGCTTGGAGTAAGCCCACCGCGTCTCCGGCGTACCTCCAGGGAGCCAGCCAGGGCGGTTTCTCGTTCTGGACGGTAGGCACCCTGGAGTCGGCGGTCCGCACCGGTCTTGCCGGGGCTCCCGCCGTATCTGGGGTCTTGCAGACGGCGGGTACCGCGAGCCCGCCCGAAACGGGCGATGGCATCGCGGGCTCCAGGCCCGGAACAGCTTACCCGACTGGACCGGCCGGGTAGCGTCCCTTACGGTTGCTCGACCGTGTAGCCGTGGCGCGCGAAGACCTCGCGGCCCTGGGGCCCGGCGAGGTAGTCGGCGAAGCGCTGAGCGAGGTCCTTCTGCTTGGAGAAGGAAACCACGCCCGCAGGCACCGTGACCGCGGCCGCGCCCTCCAGCGGGACCGAGTCCATCAGGTCAGGGGACTGCCGCTGGAACACGTCGTAGCCGATGGCCGCATCCACCTCGTCGAGGCGGATCAGGCTGGCGACCTGCTGGCAGTCCGAAGCGAAGGTAACGATCTGCTTACTGACCTCAGCGTAGATTCCGGCCTTCTCCAATGCCGCCTTGGCGATGCTGCCCAGGCAGACCGACTTGGGGTCCCCGATGGCGAGCCGCAGGCCCGGCCGGGTTAGATCCTGCAACCCTTTGATCTGCTTGGGGTTGCCCTTGGGCACGCAGATCACGGGTTGGAGCCGACAAAGGGTCCGGCGGGTTCCGAGGTCGACCAGTCCTTCCTTCTCGGCCTTGTCCATGTAGTCATCCGAGCCGGGGATGTACAGGTCGCCGTAGTGCTCGACGCGAATCTGGTTGAGCACCGCCCCCGAGCCGCCGAAGCTGCATTCGACTTTGATGCCGGTCTGCTCCGTGAAAAGCTTCGCCGCCTCGCTGGTGGCGGGCTGGCTGGCCGCTCCGGCGAACACCGTGATCCGAGCGCCACGCAGCGGGGTGGCAGGCGTCTTGTCGGCGACGCTGTCCGCGGCGGTGACGGAGGCGCCGGGGCAGAGCATGGTGAAAACGGCAAGGAGTATACCGGCAGACGTCGTCAGCGCCGCCGCAGCCTCGTTCAGAGTACCCATGGTCCGTCCTTCTTGCGCACGTGCTCAGAAACTATACGGCTTCTCGATCCTGCAACTGGCGCCCATACCGTAGTCCGTACCGCCGACCTTACCGCTGCCGCCCGCGGCTCACTCGCCGGGGTAGGCGGGCACGGCCGGAGTCGAGCCCGTTTCGCGAAAGTTGCGGACTCTCAGGCCCTCCGGTCGCTGCCACGCCACATGACCGTCGTAGTAGAGGAAGTTGCAGCCGCCTTGGTGACGGGGGGGATAGTGCGTTTCCGACGCCGTGATGCCCGAGAAGGGCGTGAAGGGCGGCCTGGGGTTCGCGTTGTAGTTGGTGGTGTCGGCGCAGCCGGGAGTCCGGCGATGGTCCCACACGGTTATGCGCTCGGAGGGGCTCGTGACGAAGGCGTCGTGGTTACCCAGGACACCCACGCCCGGCGTCCAGCGGCCGGTTGGGGAACCGTTGATGTAGGACATGGCATAGCCGCACTGCCACTGGGTCTCCGTAGGGCACTTGAAGATATCCACGTTGTTCAGATACGGGTTCAGCAGCCCCTGTCGCCAGTTCGCGCCAGGAACCGCGTCGGGCTGCACGGAGGGATCGTAGGGCGCCCACCACAGGTCCGGCGGGTAGAAGGACGTGGGCTGCGGGTCAGGGGTGGCGCACACGCGGTAGGTGCAGTTGGTATCATTGCTGTCCGAGCGGTACATGAACAAGGCGATCCCGATCTGCCTGAGGTTGGATGTACAGGTCGCCTGGCGTGCCTTCTCCCGCGCCTTGCTCAACGCCGGCAGCAGCAGCGCGGCGAGGATGGCGATGATGGTAATGACCACAAGCAACTCGATGAGCGTGAACGGCGGTGGCCTCGAACGCATGGTGGTTTTCCTGCTGCATCCGCGCAGCCATGACCGGGCGGCGACCGCCGAGGCCCATGAACTCGCGTCTCCCTGCAAGGCTAGTGGCCAAGGCGGCGACGTGCCAGCCAGAAACCGTGAACACGGTGTGAGGAAAGTGTGGCGAATCTGTGAAGGATGAGGCGCCTGGCCTCAGGCGCTGGCCGCGAGCCGCGGCCGCTCCATTCCCCTGGAGAGGCGCCTGGCCTCAGGCGCTGGCCGCGAGCCGCGGCCGCTCCATTCTTCTGGAGAGGCGCCTGGCCTCGGGTGCTGGCCGCGAGCCGCGGCCGCTCCATTCTTCTGGAGAGGCGCCTGGCCTCAGGCGCTGCCCGCGA
>CAIZKT010000376.1:0-3095 GCA_903933565.1 uncultured Victivallales bacterium
CGCCCGCAGTGGACCGGCGGACACCTCCGCCGCGGAGCCGCTGGTATGCAGGCCAAACTCGAGCAGGGGCTGCCCGCGGGTGGAGTTCGGGACCGTGTCCTCGGCAATGTAGGTGACCGGCACCGTGTCCAGTCCCTCGACCCAAACCAGCGCCTGGCGGATGACTTCGCAGGTTTCAGCCATGTTTCCGCGGCTTGTGTCCATATCGTTCCGGTTGCGTCGTTTGGCGTTCTACGGTAGGCTAAATGGCGACGTTATCAAGCTGCCTCCTGAACGGATAGGGACATATCCTGACCGCGGGAGGAGCGCAGGCCACGGCCCGGGAGAAGCGAGGCGCCATGTACCAGACCAAACTGCTACGCGACGAGCACATCGAGCCCATTGCCGACGCGGCCTTTGGCATCCTGGAGCGGATCGGCATCCTCTGCGAGAACGATGAGCTGTTGCGCGCTCTCGCCGCGGCCGGGGCGAGGGTGGACTACGCCACTCAGCGCGTGAAGTTCCCGCGGCGCCTGGTGGAGGAGTACGTCGCGAGCTTCCGGGCGCAGTACGGCGGGCGGCTGTACGGGCAGAGTTTCAACGCCGACGGCCTGGTCTCCGAGGGTGCCGGGCAGGCGGGCGGCAGCGCCTTTACCCCGCCGGGGTTGCCGGGTCTGGGCACAGACATTGCGCCCCTGTACTACGATTGGCCCTCCCGCACGCGGCGCAGCAGCAACACCCCCGACTTCATCGCCCTGCTCAAGCTCGGCGAGGTGCTCCAGGGAGGGACTGTGGGCCACTGCCTGACGCCTACGGACGTACCGCCCGTCATCGAGCCGCTGCATTCGGCCTGCATCATGGCGGAGTACGTCACCAACCCCGTCGGCGTCTACTGCTTCCGGGCCGACCAGCGGCCCTACCTGCAGGAGATGGCCGAGATTCTCGGGGTCGGCGAGCGCCTGTTGTGCTGGGGCGCGATCTGCTTCGCGCATCCCCTGCGCTTCGACCGCGAGCCGGCCGGGCGCTTTGTCCATATGGCCCGCGCGGGCGTTTCCATTGGTCTGACGGCCATGCCTGCCGCCGGAGTGTCCACGCCGATCACCCCGGAGGGCTTCATGGCCATGACTGCCGCCGAGCAGGTGGCAGGCTGGATCGCCGGCCGCGCGCTGAACCCGACCGTGCCCCTGGGCGGGTCCATGTGGGCGGGAACGGTCGACATGCGGACCGGCACGGTGAGCTACTCGGCCCCGGACGCCATGTACATGGCCTTCTGCAGCATCGAGTTCATCCGCCGCTGGACCGGCGTCAGCATTCCGCCGGGCAGCGGCGAGTACACCGACGCCAAGGAGCCCGGCCTGTTCGCCGTACTCGAGAAGATGTACAAGGCGATGATGGTCGCCGCGTTCACCGGCCAGCACCCCGGGGTCGGCTCGGGCATGCTCGAGTGCGGCAAGACCATGTGCCCGGTGCAGTTGCTCCTCGAACGCGACTACCTTGGTTCGCTGGGCATTTTCGCCCGCAAGATCGACCCGACGCCCGATAACCTCGCCTTCGACACCATGCTCGACGTCGGCCTGGGCTTCGAGCGCAACTACTTCGAGAGCCAGCACACCTTGAAGGGCTTCCGCGGCAACGTCTGGCTGCCGCATCTCATGGCCCGCGACGGCTGGCGTGGCGGCGCCCAGGATGAGGCGTTGCTTGCCAAGGCCCAGAACCAGATCGACGAGCTGGTGGCACAGTACCGCAAGCCGGAGGGCCGCGAGGACAAGCTGGCGAAAATGCGCGCGGTGGTCGAGCGCGCCCGGCGGGAACTGGCGTGAGGAAGGCTTTCGCCCAGTACTCCGGGACGGCCGACGCGGTGTCCATCAACGCGGCCGGGTCAGGGCTGGACATGGCGGTGAGGTCGAGCTGCCGGTCTCCGAGGAGATCGCCGCCCGGCTGTTTTGTCCGACGCTGCATCCGAGCATGACCGACGAGCAGAACGAGTTCGTCGCCGCGGCCCTGATCGAGACGGTAGCGGAAGTGTGCAGGCTGTGACGGATGCTGGTACTGGCGCGCACCGGCGGCGCCGAGCGCCTGGAGGCAGGGCCGGTTGACGCCGCACCGCCGTGATCCCTGCTCGGAGGCCGATCCAGACACTCCAGGAGACGCAGAGCCCTTCCCCCAATAGGAGCGCACGCATGGTCAGCCTGATCTTCTCGTTCGACACGGAGGACTTCGTGACCCCGGAGTCCGATGACGCGCTGCTGGGGCTCGCCCGGATTCTGACGCAGCACGGGCTGCGCGGCAGCTTCGCCCTGGTCGGCGACAAGGTGCGGGCCCTGCTGGCGCGCGGGCGCCGGGACGTGATCGACGCCTGCCGCGAGCACGACATCCAGTACCACTCCAACAACCACATGTTCTGGCCGCAGACGTCGCTGGCCCTCAGCGCCCTGAACTGGGATGACGGGGTCGATCTGGTGGTCAGGACCGAGCGGCATGGCCTGGAACTTGTCGAGGAGGTGATGGGCCGCCGGCCGGTGGCCTGGGCCCGGCCGGACGGCAACCAGGCGGTGCGCGAGATGTATGGGCTGCGGCTCCTGGGGCTGCGCGCCATGGCCGCCTGCAGCTACACTTTCCCCAGCGGCGCGCCGGTCTGGCTGGTGGACCAGCTCCTGCTCCCGTATAACTTCGCCTTTGAACGGTACCTCAAGCCCGACGTCCCGGCCGCGACGCTGACGGCGGACCTCCTGGCCCTGGCCGCCAGGATCGACGACCTCGACGTGCCGCTGGTCTCCTTCTGCCACCCCACCATGCTGGCCACGGACACGTTCTACGACATGCACAACGTGAAGGTCCGGGGCGTCGTACCGCCCAAAGCCGAGTGGCGGCCACCGCCGTTTGTCGGACCGGCGGAACTGCGCCGGCGCCTCGCCGTGTTCGCTGGCCTGGTCGAGTTCGTCGGCAGCCGCCGGGACATGGAGGTGATCACGATTTCCGACTACCTGGCGCGTCACGAGGAGGGCCTGTGCTGGCTGTCCGCCGCCGAGGTGACCGCTCTGGCCCAGGCGATCCGCCGCGACTTCAGCTACCAGGAGCACTCCGGCGGGTACCTCTCCGCGGCGGACGTCGCCGGA
>CAIZKT010000377.1:0-7024 GCA_903933565.1 uncultured Victivallales bacterium
CCGGCCGGATCGGAATGGGAACCGCGTCGGCAAGTCTCATTCCGGTATGTCCAGCCCCAGCCGGGGGCTTGGCTGAACCCTGAACCCTGAACCCTGAACCCTGACCCTACGGAACTGACATGCGCCCCTAGACAGGAGTGACGGTGATGGTCACGCGGTTCCTGCTTCGTATCGGGTTGCCCACCCTGTTGACCTTCGTTCTCTTCTGCATCACCATCTTTGCCATTCTGATTCCGGCCATCGAGCGCAGCATTGTCGAGCACAAGAAGGAGATGATTCAGGAACTGACCACCTCCGCCTGGAACATTCTGGCCAGTTTCGAGGAGGAAGCGCAGGCTGGCCTGATCAGCCGGGCGGACGCCCAGCGCGAGGCCGTGCTGCAGTTTCGCAACCTGCACTACGGGCCGCACCTGAAGGACTACTTCTGGGTCAACGACCTGACGCCGCGCATGGTGGTACATCCCTACCGGCACGACTTGGAGGGGCAGGACATCTCGGGCATTCAGGACCCGGATGGCAAACGGCTATTTGTAGAGTTCGTGCAACTGGCCAAGACCAAGGGCGAGGGCTTCGTCCGCTACCGCTGGCAGTGGAAAGACGATCCGACCCGGATCGTGCCGAAACTCTCCTACGTGAAGCTGTTCGAGCCTTGGGGGTGGGTGATCGGCACCGGCATCTACCTCGAGGACGTACGCCAGGAGGTCGCGGCGGTCACCCGGCGTCTGTTCGTCTACTCGATTGCGATCCTGGCGGTGGTCAGTCTGCTGCTGTTTGTAGTGCTGCAGCATGGCTTGCGCGTCGAGCGCCTCAACCGCGCCGCGGAGCAGGCGCTGCGGGCTTCCGAAGAGCGCTACCGCACGGTGGTCGAGTCGGCCGGCGAGAGTATCATCATGGCGGTCGGCCAGGATCGTCTGTATGCCAACGCCAACGCCCTGCAGTTGCTGGGTTTCAGCGCCGAGGAGTTTGCCGGTTTGAGCCTGCGTCAGGTCATCAAGTTGACCTCGGCCGAGCGCGAGGCGGGCTATCACTGGCACGACGGATTTCTCGATGGCCGTCCCGCGCCGACCAAACACGAGTCTGAACTGGTCGCCAAAGACGGCCATACCGTGCCGGTGATGCTCTCCTACTCGCCCATCTCCGTGGCGGGCCGCGACGGGGTCATCATCGTCGCCACCGACATCACGGCGCGCAAACTCCAGGAGGCCGCCCAGGACCAGCACCGCAACGCGCTCCTGGAGCGCATGGACGGCCTGCGGGCACGCGAAGACAGTCGCGACGAGGCCCTGCGCAGCCTGCAGGCAGCGCTGCTGCTCCTGCAGGGTCCCGACGCCACCGCGTCGCTCGGCGACTTCACCCGCAAGCTGCGAGCCGCACACGACCCGGAGGAAGTGGCCGAGCTGAACCGTAGCCTGCCGACGCTGGCGCGAGCGTTGATGGCCAGCGGCCTGCGCTCAGAGGCTGTGAACCGCTTCATCACCGTGAACAGCGACGCCGTCCTCGAGACGCTGATCGGTTTCGCCTTTCAGCGGTTGGGCCCAGCTCCGGTGGACTTCGTCTTCCTGATCATGGGCAGCGAGGGGCGGCGGGAACAGACTCTGTGTACCGACCAGGATAACGCCCTGTTGTTTGCGGACCCACCCGCGGCGCAGGGGCCGGCGGTCATGGCCTACTTCCAGCGCCTGGGCGAGCAGGTCTGCACCTGGATGAACGAGGCCGGGTATGCTTTTTGTCAGGGGAAGGTGATGGCCAGCAACCCGCAGTGGTGTCAGCCCCTATCGGCCTGGCAGGCGCACTTTACGGGCTGGATACGGACCTTGGAGGCCACGGACCTGCTGCAGGCCAAGATCTTCTTTGACTTCCGCTGTGGTTACGGTCAGGCCAGTCTGCTGGAGCCGCTGCGCCAGACGCTGCGCGACGAACTCGGCGCGAACCCCCGCTTTTTCGCGCAGATGGCCTTGAACGTCCTGCACTTCGAGCCCCCCCTCGGTCTATTTGGCGGGATCGCCTTGCAGACGGTAGGCGAGCACCGCCGGGTAGTCGACATCAAGAGTGCCATGACCCCGATCGTCGACTTTGCCCGTATTTACGCGCTGCGGCATGACCTGGCCGCGCGCGGCACGGTCGAACGGCTGGGGGGTTTGTTGGCCGCCGAGGTTCTCACCCGCCAGAACCACGACGAGATCGTGCAGATCTACGGCGCACTGATGCAGATCCGACTGGAGAACCAGGCCTACGCTCTGAGCGCGCAGCGGGTGCCGGACAATCTGGTGGAACCCGAGCGCCTGACACACCTGCAGCGGCGCATCCTGCGCGAGAGCTTTGCGCAGATACGGAACTTCCAGACCCGGCTGAGCTACGACTTCACCGGACTGCCCGGGGGCTTCCGATGATTCTGTTGCTCTCCGACGTGCATTGTTTGTATGAGGTGGTCAATCAGCAGATTGCTCATGCTGAGGCGACGACAGGTCGACCGGTAGACGCCGCGATCATTCTGGGCGACGTGGGCCTGTTCGAACCGCAGCTTGGGCGCTTTTTTCGGCGCGCCGGGGAACGTTTCACCCGCCCGACGTACTTCATCGAGGGCAACCACGAGGATCACGACCACTTAGCGGCATTGGCAAGCGCCTACGGCCACATCCTGGAGCATCTGCCCCGGAGTTCGGTGCGTGTCATCGACGGCCACCGCTTCCTCTGCCTGGGCGGCGCGGGCTACATGGATGCGCACACGACGCCGTGGTCCGCGGTCATCACGGCGACGGACATTGAGGCCTGCCTGGCCCACCCCCACGGCGCCATCGATGCCATCCTCTCGCACGACTGTCCGCAGGGGATCGGGGTCCCCAACCGCCCTGGGTTTGAGCACTACGGTCCGCCAGGATTTGAAGGCAGCTCCTCGTTGCTGGCCCACTTTGCGCCCCGGTTCTGGTTTTTTGGACACCACCATAGGTGGCATGACTATACTATCGGTGGCACTCGTTTTGCGGGCCTGGCGCAGAGCTGGAAGGGCTACGGGCTGCTGGACCACGACGGCACTCTGCGGGTGGTTCAGCATAGCGTGCCTATCGCCACACCCTTCTGGGCCGGTCTCCGGCGCCGCTGGTTGAGCGCCTGGCGGCGCTGAGCGAGGATAGGAGAGTTCATGCAGGCGCAGATGGTCATCAAGCCGAGTTGCGAGCGCTCGTTGCTGCGGGGACATCCCTGGATCATGTCGGGGGCGGTCGAGAGTGTGCGCGGCGCGCCGACTCCGGGCGCGACCGTGGACGTCGTCAATGGGCGCGGCGAGTGGTTCGCCAGCGCGGCCTACTCGCCGAGTTCGCAGATCCGCGGTCGGGTCTGGAGTTTCAGCCGTGATGAGGCCATCGACGACGCCTTCTTCCGGCAGCGGCTGGCGCTGGCCTTCGGGCTCCGCGTGGGGCTGGGTCTGGGCGCGGACAAGGACACGGCCAGGCGTCTGGTCAACGCCGAGTCGGATGGTTTGCCCGGAGTCATCATCGACCGTTACGGGGAGGTGCTGGTGGGGCAATTTTTGACGGTGGGCGCGGAGCGCTGGAAGCCGGTGCTGGTCGAGGCGGCTATGGAGCTGAGCGGCTGCGCCTCGTTCTATGAGCGTTCCGACAGCAGTGCGCGGGAACGCGAAGGCCTTCCCGAGGTCTGCGGTCTGCGCGCCGGGGTCGAACCGCCGGAGCTGGTGACCATCGTGGAGGGGGCGGCGCGCTACCTGGTCGACGTGCGCGCCGGGCACAAGACCGGCTTCTACCTCGACCAGCGCGAGAACCGCTCCCTGGTGGGCGCCGCCTGTCGCGGCCTGGAGGTGCTCAATTGCTTCTGCTACACGGGCGGCTTTGGCATCGCGGCGCTGGTCGGCGGCGCCACGGCCGTCGTGCAGATCGATGTTTCCGCCGCGGCTCTCGATCTGGCCCGCCGCAATGCCGAGCTCAACGGCTTTGGGCCGGAGCGCAGCCGCGTGGTCGAAGCGGACGTTTTTCACGAGCTGCGTCGCCTGCGGGACCGGCGCGCCTCGTTCGATGCCATCGTCCTGGACCCGCCCAAGTTTGCCGATACCCGCAGCCAGCTTGACGGCGCCTGCCGCGGCTACAAGGACATTAACCTTCTGGCGTTCAAGCTGGTGCGTCCGGGCGGCAGCCTGTTCACCTTTTCGTGTTCGGGCGCCATGACGCCCGAGCTTTTCCACAAGGTGGTAGCCGAGGCGGCCGCGGACGCCGGGCGGGATGGCTGTATCGTACGGGAGTTATCGCAGGCCGCCGACCATCCGCGTCTGTTGCGAGTGCCCGAGGCGCACTACCTCAACGGCTTGCAGGTGAGCGTGCGCTGAGCCTCTGGAAGAGACGCTTCGTCAGGTTCAGGCGCGGCGCAGACGTTCCACGCAACGGCACATGGCCGCGGCGATGTAGCGGTTGAGATCGTCGCTCATGGCGGGGTGCAGCGAGACACAGAAGAGGCGCGCGGTAATGGCTTCCGAGAGCGGGTTACGCTGCCCCTTGGTGTGCTCAGCCAGGAGCTTCCGGCTGAGGTAGGCGGGCCGGTTGGCGACGACGCAACCGATGGCGTAGTCATCCTGCAGCATCTGCATGAGTTTGTCGCGCTTTTCACCGGCCCAGGCTTCGGGCACCAGGCAGGTGTAGAGGTAGAAGCTGTGCTCGCAGTCGGCCGGCTCGTAGGGCGGCGTGATCTCGGGCAACCCGGCCAGCATCGCGGTACGAGCATAGGCCAGGCGGCGCCGGGAGGCGATGAAGCCGTCGAGTTTGCGGAGCTGCACCAGGCCGACCGCGGCCTGGACCTTGGTCATGACGTTGCTGGTGCCCCAGGCCTCGGCCTCGCTGCCGTACATGCGCACCGAGCGGCAGAACTTCTGCACGTTCTCGTCGTCGGTGGTGACCATCCCGCCTTCGCCGAGGGTGGTCATGTTCTTCATGGTATGGAAACTGAAGATAGTGGCCAGGCCCTTCTTGCCGATCTTGCCGCCCTGGTAGCCGCCGCCGCAGGCGCGGGCGGCATCGCCGATGACGGGGATGGGGCCAAACTCGGGGTGCGGGCGCCGCTGGCCGACCGCGATGAGTTCATCCATGGGCGCGGACATGCCGTTCATGTGGACCGGGAAGATGGCGCGGGTCCGCGGCGTGATCCTGGCCTCGACGTCAACCGGATCGAGTTCGAAAGTCCGCGGGTCGATCTCGCCCCAGATCACCTGTCCGCCAGCGCCGAGGACGGCCAGGGGCGCCGCCTGGTAGTTGACGCTGGGGACGATCACCTCGTCGCCGGGTTTGAGCTTGAGCGAACGCATGACCATGTCCAGGCCCGGCCCGGCGCTGTTGCAGGTGACCGCGTACTTGCAGCCGCAGTAGGCGGCGAAGGCCTGCTCGAACTCCGGGATAGGCGAGGCCGAGAAGCCGAAGCCTTTGTGGATGTCCATCGCTTCACGGATGGCGGCCACGGCAGCCTCGACCTCTTCCTCGCCGTAGGCGCCGCCCAGCAGCGGCTCTGCCTTCCAGACCGTCGGGGGTTTCGGAAACTTCAGGGCCTCGTTGATCTCACGTTCGCTCAGCATGTCCGTGTGCCTCCCTGCAATTCTCGCTCATTCTCCAGCCTGACCACCGAGACGCCCAGGACCCGTTCGCCGGGATGATTTGAGCCCTCGTTGGCTTCACGAAATCACTGTACTAGCTTAGGCAGACTAATGAAATTGCAGGGCATGGACGAGGTTGGCCAATATATGGACAAAATACGCGGTATTCTGGAGATGGCCTTGGACTGGGTAAGCCTTGCGGAGACCGTTCCCGTGGCCTACGCGGCCGAGGACCGGGTGCCGGTGAACACGCGGGCCAGCCCGCTGCTGGAGTTTGGTCTGCACTCGCTGGGCGCGGAGAGTCTGCTTGAGGTCGGCGGGCTGCGGCGTGAGTCAAGAGCAGGGGACGTGTGTGTGCTGAATGCGCACTACGGCAATCGGGGAACGCCGCGCCAGCACTGGGGTTTCTGGTGCGTGTCGCTGGACACGCGGACCTGTCCCGACGCAGCCATCGGCCAGGCGCCGCTCCTGGAGCTGGCGCATCTGCGGCACCCGGCCCGGGTCTTGGCGCAGTTCGAGGAAGTGGGGCGCCTCTACAAGCACGGCGCCGAGACCCGCGGCTACCGGCTCAAGGCCGAGGTACTGCGCCTCCTGGCCGAGCTCTATGAGAACTGCGGCTACGTCAGCACACCGCCCGTGAGTTCGGCGGCCTGCCAGGCGGCGTTGGACTTCATGGACGAGCACCAGGCTGATCCCGGCCTGAGCCTACCGCGACTGGCACGGGCCGCGTCGCTCTCCGTGGCGCAGCTCTGTCGGGTCTTCCAGCGTGACCTGGGCGCCAGTCCGATGAAGCATCTTACCCGCCTGCGTCTCGAACGGGCGCGGGACCTGTTGCGCAAGACCACGCTGAACGTCGGCGAGGTGGCCCACGCCGTCGGCTTCAACGACCCGCTGCACTTCTCGCGGGTCTTCCGCCGCTACGCTGGGGCGCCCCCGAGGGACCTGCGGCGGGGGCTGTTGCCGCGGCAGTGAGCGGTAGCGACGGTGCCATTCAGGCCGAACGAAGCCGAGGCGCGCCCAGCGCCTACGCTGGATGGGTCTGGTTCGATTCTTCTATGGATACGGATTCTTTGACGATGACCCTATAGGGTACCATCGCGTTTCAGTCCTTTCACAAAGTCCTCAAAATCGACGGTGCCTTCGTTTTTCCGTTCGGCAAGTGCCGCGAGATCGCTGGCATCCTCTGACAGTTCGTATCGCACGGCATCGTTGATCACGTTCGACACGGACCTTGATGTCTCTAGCGATTGCAGCCGAAGTGGGTCACGCGAAACTCTTGCAGAACCCCTCGGCTCACCAGCATCTCCCCTGGAGCCGGCGGTCTCCGCCGTATCCCCCTGGAGCCGGCGGTCTCCGCCGTATCCCCCTGGAGCCGGCTGTCTGTCGCGCCTCGGGAGAAACCATGGTTTCCGCCGACTTGGGGATACCGCGAACCCGCAC
>CAIZKT010000378.1:0-2039 GCA_903933565.1 uncultured Victivallales bacterium
TGCCGGTAGGCCAGCCCGCGGTCGTGCTGCGAGGGCACATCCTTAGCGCCGCCGGGCAGGCCGGAGTCGGCGGGGCTGGCGTAGTGCCATTCGCTGAGCAGCCACGGGCGGTCGCCGCCCCAGCCGTGCAGGCGCTCCAGGTAGGCCTTGTCGAAGCCGTAGGTGTAATAGTTGAGGCTGAGGACGTCCAGGTAGCGGCCGGCGATCCGTACCAACTGCTCGCGGTTGGCGGTGCCCGGCTGCCAGCGGTTGCCCAACAGCAGGTGGTTGGGGTCGTGCCGACGGAAGGCGGTGACGATGACGCGGTAGTACTCCTCCAGGAAGATCCCGGTGAAGGTCTCCACGTCCGCCGCGGCGACAGCCGTGGTGACGGGCAAGCCGCGCCCGGCCAGGGCCGCAAAGTCCGCGGCATCCAGTCCCCAGGCCTGGTTGAAGGCGGCGATGGTCCCGTGCGTCTCACGCAGGAACTGCACCAGGCGCTGTTTGGCGGGGGCGGCGGCGTCCAGTCCCGGAAGCACTCGCGGGATGTCCTCGCAGGCCTGCTCGTTCTCCAGGAAGTAGCCGATCAGCAAGGGCTCCGCGGCACGCGGCGGCAACTCCTTCGCGAAAAGCTCCTCGACCGTGGCCACGGTGGCCGCGTCGAAGGGATCAAAGAAGCCGCGCAACCCCGGGATGTGCCGGCCAAGCTCCCAGGTGCCGAGCGGCAGAGTCCTGACGTAGGGGAACGAGGCGGTGCGGCAGGCCTCGGTGGCTTGCGAGAAGGCACCGGCCGAGTTGAAGCCCAGGGCCCGCACGCGCTCGATCAGACGGGCTTGCCAGTCGGCGAGAACGAACGGCGCGCCCTGCTTGCGGATGACGTTGGCGACGTAGAACGAGAAGGCCCGCGAGTGCCACCAGTCGTCGGGGTGGTAGGCGCTGCCGAACCGGGGGTCATCCAGCGGCGGCAGCCAGGCGAACTCCGCCGTCCGGCCCTCGATGTAGGTGTAATCGTCGCCGGGGTTGAAGGCGCAGATGCCGAGGTGGAAGAAGAGGTTGCCCTCCGGGTCGACCAGGTGCCAGCGCCCCGCCTGCTTGGTTACGTAGAAGAAGCCGGTCGCCTTGAGACCGAATTCCGCGCCGCTGCCGGGCAGGCCACCAAAGCGGTCCAGGGTCTGGCGCGGCAGGTGTGCGTAGTAGGCCGTGTCAGCCACGACGTCAGCCTGCAACTCCGCCTCACTGCCGACCTTGCCGGGCCAGTCCCGGGCGGCGTCCTGCCCAAAGCGGTCGAGGCGCGCGCCCGGCGCCGACACCCCAGCGGCAGCCGTAATATCACTCACCGTCACCACAAGCTCGGTCGTCCCCGCGGTTACCGGCGTCCAGGCCAGCCAGCAGAACGTCTTCCAGTTCCATTCGCGGTTGTCCTGCAGTTGCTGGTAGGTATACTCGGGCATGGCGAACGCGAGTCCGGCGCCGTTGGCTCGCAGCAGGCGAAAAACCCGCGCCTGCCCCTGGAAAAGATGCGGCTTCGCTGGCTTGGCCGCCGGAAAAGGCTGCAGCGCCGCGGCATCCATGGCCCATTGGCCGCGGTCCGCGAAATCGAAGTCGACCAGGGCCTGGAAGCGCAGCTTGGTGGCCGCGGGCAGGTTCGTCGGCAGAAAGGCGAGGCGCCCAGCGTCGCGCAGTTCAGCCGTGATCGCGACCCCGTCCGGGTAGCTCAACAACACGCGCTGACCCTCGATGCGCGCCGCGGTCGGAGCCAGTTCCTTCTCCCCCAGACGGGGATACTCGAGCGTAAAGCGCCCCACGGTACCGGCATCCACGGCAATGCCCTCAGCGGTCGCACTGAAGCTGACTGCGCCGACGGGTGTCGCCCCCAGCAAACAGCCCAACCACGCCAGCGTGCGCAGGAGTTCCCGGTTCATTTGCCTCTCCCTGTAAGGTTGCGCGGAGGAGACCCGCCGTGCCTACGATAGCCCGCCGCAAGCGGCCTGCATACGTCGCAGCGGGCCTATGGGCGCAAGTCAGCTCCGTAGGGGTTTGCTGGTATGAGAACCGCAGAA
>CAIZKT010000379.1:0-3155 GCA_903933565.1 uncultured Victivallales bacterium
CCGCCGGTCCAATCCTTGAGCGGACGGTCGGGGGGGTTATAGCCCTGGTAGACGGGGTCGGCGGCGAGGGTGACATGGGTGCCTACGGCGCTGGCGAGCTTGCCGAAGTACGCCCCGCCACCGGCATCGAGGGTCATCATCTCGCGGTCGGCCCCGTACACATCCGAGATGCGGTTGCGGGCGTAGTAGACGTTGCGGCAATAGGCCGTCCAGAAGGTCGAGAGGTCGTTGCCGATGGCGAGCAGATGGTTGCCGCTGACGGCGTTGTCCTCGTAGATCAAGCCGTCGGTGTTCTCGATCGTGTAGCCGCGCCCGCCATACTGGAAACGGTTGCGCGCGATCAGGCCGAACTTTCCCTTATGCACCCGCAGCGCCAGGTTGCTCGCGTAGATGTCGCAATCGGTGATCTCGAAGTTGCGCGCCCGGACCATCACCGCCGCGCCGCAGTCGTTGTGCGAGGCAGGGCCTTTGCGCCCGCGGAACTCCTTGCCGCTGTTCTCGATCATGAAGTAGCAGTTGGCGCGGATGCGCACCCGCCGCAGGAAGGTCCCGGTCGAGCCGTCCTCGTCGTCCACGACGTTGCGATGGTTCTGCACGTAGATCGAGAGGTCCTCGATCCCGAACTTCCGCCCGTGGATCAGGTCCACTGGCGGCTGCTCCATGTCCGGCCAGTACAGGCTTACCAGTCCCATGCTCTCGCCGCGCAGCGTGGTGCCTGAGGGCAGCTTGAGGTCGCCCCGAATCTCGTAGCGCCCGCGCGGGAAGTACACGACTCCGCCGCCGTTCTCCTCGACCTTGGCCAGCGCCGCCCGCACCGCGGCGTCGCTGTCGGCGCCAAACTCCTTGACGCTGAAGACCTCAGTCTTCCACACCTCGCGCGGGGTCACGGCCAACTTCCCGGCGGGCATCCAGGCTACGCTGCCGCCGCAGCCGTTGTGGATCGTCACCGCGTATTCGCCCAGCGGCAGTGTCGCCGGCACGTCCAGGCGCACCGCCCAGCCGTCGGCGGCCTGCGCCGCCAGCGTGATCGGAGTGCCGTGCGAACCGGTCAGCGTCACCTGCGTCGTACCGCCAAGATTCAGGCACTTGCCGAAGAGCCGCACCCAGCCACCCGGTGCGGCGCCCTCGCCCTGATCGCCCTGCAGCCACCACACGTCCGGTGCGTTGAGGACTTGCGGAGCGGAGAGTTCCGCGCCCTTCTGCACGCGGTAAGCGAACTGCCCCGGCTTCAGCCCGGCGGGCAGAACGAACTTGAGGGAATGGTCGCTGACTTGCAGCGGCGTGACGGCCTGGGGTTTCTCGACCCGCGTCCACAGATTACCCACGCCCACGGGCTTCAGGGCATCCTTGAGGCGGCCCACAAGCACCGTCGGCGCGGCGCCGAAGTCGCCGCCGCGGACCACGACGACTTCATCCGGCCCCACCGGGTCTGAATGCCAGGTGACGACGGGCGCGGCCACGGCCGGGCTGGCCAGCAGGGCCAGGGGCAAGAGGCAGGTGGCGGAAATGCGCATGGGTTCCTCCCTGACAGCGCTGAGGACGGTTAGGTTCGTTTCCAACTGAGAGTACGCGCGGCCCTCTGTCTGACCGTCAGGCGCCGCGCCCGATGACAGCGCGCAGCGCCGCTTCCTCATCCGCCCTCAGTTCCTCGATCTCCGGCGGACTGGCCATGATCGCTTCGAACACGTCACGCGCGCGGTCAACGTCCAGCTTGCGACCGGTGGTCAGCCAGGTGTTGTAGGGCTCACGGTTCCATGCTCGCGGCTCCCATATCTCTTCCCGGAAGCGCTCCACCGTGTGCATTGCGGCCGTGAACAGGCCGCCGGGGCCGACCTCGGCGACCGTGTCGAAACCGATCGCCTCGTCACTGCAGTCCACCGGCTGCATCATCCGCTTCAGCGCCCCGGCAAGGTCGTTGTCGAGGATCATCTGCAGGGGCGAATGGACGATGTCGCCGGAGCACAGCCCGGCGTCTATCATCGCGTCGCCACCGGCCATCAGCGCCGAGAGCGTCAGCAGGGTCTTCTGGGAGCCGGTCTCGCAGGAGGGCGCAAGGCCATCGGCGGTCCCGCTGTGGCAGAAAACGCCGGCGCCGTAGAACCTCCCCATCTCGATCATCACCAGGTTCGCGAGAGCCATCTCGGGACGACCGTAGGGGCGCAGAAGCGTGCGCATGTCCACCGGCGCGAGCATGGTGGTGAAGTGGAGCGCGCGCCAGCCGTAGCAGGCTTGGCGCAGAAACGCGAGGGCGATCTCCTCGGCGATGTGCAGGGCGACGGTGCCGCTGACGGTGACGGGTCCGGTGAGGCCCTGGGTGGTCATGTGGGAGATGCTCGCGGGGAATCCACGCTCCCACCACCAGACGAACTGCCGGGCCTCCTCGGCTGAAAGACGCAGTGGCGACATCAGGAACACGCCGCCCGAGAAGACATCCTTGACCGGCTTGCCCTTCAGGTCTGCGTACGCCTGGTATAGATCGAGGAGGCGCTGCGAGCACTCGTAGGGGTATAGGATCGCGGAGGGCGCGACGCCCCACTTCCAGCAATGGAGGCGCTCGTAGAGCGGCTCAAGCTGCGGCGACCCGAACCAGGGCGAGCCGGTCACCAGGTAGCTGTCCACCTGTGGCAGGGCCTTCGCGAGGGTGATGTACTCCTTCACGCGCTCCGTGGTGAGAGGCACGTACTCGCCGGTGCGGGCGCACAGGTAGGGCCCCTCGTAGACCGAGGCCCGCACGAGCAGGTTGGGGCGTCGGTCTGCCCAGTTCTGCATCGGGCATTCGGCCAGGAACTCCTCGACGACCGTGGCCGGGAAGAAGGCCCGCTGCTTGCCGAGGTCAATGACGGCCCCGACCGCAGCCAGGGCCTCCAGCAGTCTGGGGTGCTCGATGCTGGCGCCGACTTCCGCCAGTATCCGCAACACATTGCGGTGGATGTTCTCGCAATCATGTCGTGCTAGCTTGACCATAGGCCGAGTCTCCTTGGCCAATCTACTATCCTCAAACCGGTCTGCAATCCTGATCCTGGGGCAGCTGGTGTCCGGTCAATGACTGCCCCCGCCGCGACTGCCGGAGACGGCCGAAGTCCGAGAGGGACAAGATCGACATCACCCGTGAATTGTTCCGGTACCTCGAGCAGTCCCGCATCTCGACGAAGAAC
>CAIZKT010000380.1:0-2242 GCA_903933565.1 uncultured Victivallales bacterium
AGCCCGCGATGCCAAGCCCGTTCCGGGCAGGTTCGCGGTATCCCCACTGGCTCTGGAGCCCGCGATGCCAAGCCCGTTCCGGGCAGGTTCGCGGTATCCCCCTTGCAGACCTGGAGCCCGCGATGCCAAGCCCGTTCCGGGCAGGTTCGCGGTATCCCTCGGCTCCAAGGCGCCTACCGCCCGGAAAAAGAAACCGCCCTGGACCGGACCGGCGGACGGTCAGTCCGGGTGGCACTACGCTCGCGGCGCCTGCCCTCGGACGCGCCGCCCGACCGCAGCACTCGCCACCACACCCGGCCCTGCGCTCTGCCGCTCCGTCACGGAACGATTACGCGGGCCGACAAGCGGACCGATGCCGCCAGAAAATGGCCACCCCGGCGGCAAGGCCCCATAGCCACTGCACCACCCCGGGATAGCATGCCAGTGTACCAAAGTCACACCGTTTTTCGAGGCTCTTGCAGAACCCTCGGCTCACCAGCATCCCGCCTGGAGCCGACGGTCTCCGCCGTACCCGGGGATACCGCGAACCCGCCCGGAACGGGCGATGGCATCGCGGGCTCCAGGGCAGGGCTGTTTCAAGAAACTGGGCTGGGCCTCGCAACAACCCGTGGTCTGTCAGCCGTATCGGGTTGCGCAAGAACACACGCCGTCAGTCATGGCACAGGCGCCAAGCCAAAGCGGTGTCGCGGTCGCCGCCGGCGACCTTGCCACACGCACTCCACCTGGCCAAGGCGCGATATGGACTGCGTGCGGCAGAGGGCCGCGGACGCGGCCCGTCGACGCCGCTTTCACGGTCGGCGGGACGACGGCGGTCATTTCTTGAAACAGCCCTGGCTCCAGGGCCAGATGCGGGGGGTTACTGCAAGAGCCACTTTCTTATAAACGTATTATGTGCCAGAAACTGTCTTCTAAGATCGTTTTAGCAGCCATATTCATCAGGTAACCAATTGTGCATGAATAACATCTGTGGGAACGGCACCGAAAAACAGAAGGTTAGTCCCGCGGTGACTACTCAGGTTACAAATCAGGGCATTTCCCTGCCCCAATGGGGCTGTGGCTCAGAGCCCAGGGTTGCGGCCATGGCGCCGCCACCCTGGGTCACATGGGGTCATGGCCTCCTCGCCCGACGGGGTTACGTCTTGGCACCCTGACTCAACCCCGTTGGGCTGGACTGGGTTTGCGGCCTTGGTCACCCAGGGTAGGCCGGCGCCGCGGCCAACCCTGGGCTTGGGTACGCAGCCCCGTTGGGGCAGGATACGCAGTTGCGCCTGAGTCGTTACGTCCCGCGATCTCAGAGGGCCACTGGCTTGGCCTCACTCGGCGAGCTTGCACCAGACCGTGACAGCAACAACCGTATCCTTCTTGACCGCGAGGTTCTGGTCCACGCTTTCGTTGTGCCAGGCCTTGATGGAACCCTTGCCCCCGTGTCCAGCTTTTTCGGCGCTGACGAACCCCTGCTCGCCCTGGAAGTTCCAGCCGACCGCCTTGCCTTCCGCAGCAGCCTCAAAATCACCGTTCTGGAGCGTTCCACCGTCAACCGTGACATCATCATACGCGATCCAGATCGGAATCAACTCCTCGCTACCCTCAACCTTCGGCCGCCATTCCCCCCGCAGCGAGAGCGACACCTCGCCGTCCTTATCGGCCTTGAAGCGGATCGTCATCTTCGCCCACTCTTTGCCTGTGGGCATCTGGTAGGTCAGATACTGGGCGTTCTTGACGTCGTCCATCCAACTGGCGTTGGTACCGTCCCCGTTCTCCGGCGCGGCGACCATCGTCAGTTTCGCTCCGCTCAGATCCGTGGAGCAGACGTCCATTCGCGCCATCCGGGTCTTCACCTCCTGCGCGAAACCCCAGCTACCGGTCAGAACCACCAGCGCCGCCATGCTGAGAAGCCTGCTCATTGTCGCACTCCTTTGCCTGGATACCCCACCGGCAACGCCTCTCCGCTCCAACCCTGGAGACAGCTTTGGGGGGCGTCCCAGAGACTCTTGCCATGTAACCGGGCCCACGATACCCCGAAGCGCGTGTGGATGCAATCCGACAGCCGGAGCGTCCGCGCTGCTCACAGGGCGAGGCAGCGGATGCCGACCTGCTGGCAGAAGGCGACGATGTCGTCGTACAGCGTCTCGCCATAGCCGAGGACGCCGTACTCGTTATTCCACGCCTCGACCATGGCATCGACGTCGCAGTGGACCGTACCGAAGGCATGCGGCCAGAAGGGGATCTGGCACTCCTCACG
>CAIZKT010000381.1:0-2030 GCA_903933565.1 uncultured Victivallales bacterium
CCGGCCGGACTGCTGGTGCCGGTCACCGTCACGTTGAACTGCAGCGCATCGCCATAGATCGAGGAGGAAGTCCACGAATTGGTCAACGTCAGTGTGGTGGTGGTGGACGGGAGTCCGGTGGCCACCACCTGCAGGATCAGGCGGCCGCCGCTGACCAGCAAGCTGGCGCTGGTATTCGTGGCCAGACCCGCGCCGCCCACGGGATTGAGCGTGAGGGTGTCGCTGCTGACCGTGCCGGTGATCAGCGTGTAATCGCCCGCGCCCAGCGCCGTGGGGGCGTTGTTGTTGACGGTAACGGTGCTGGTGCCCAGATTCAAGGTACCTGCGGATACATTCAGCGCCGGGCACGCGGCATCGCCCGTGAAGTTTGTCGGCGTGAAGTTCAAGGTGGCGGGACGGCTGCCCAGGTTCACGACCGTCGAGCCGCCTTTGAGAATCGCGGGGGTGGTGGTGCCGCTGGCGGTCAGGCCCGCGCTGGAACCCCAAGTGTAGGTAGCGTAGGCCGACACATCAAACGTGGCACCCGCCGCAATGCTCACGGAGGAAGTGGTGTTTAAGGAACCGCTCGAACTCAAGGCCAGGGTGCCAGTGTTGATGGTGGTCGCGCCGTCGTAAGTGTTGGCCGCCACGAGGGTCAGTTTGCCGACGCCAGTCTTGGTCAGGCCACCGTCAGTGCTGCTGCCGGAATGCCGCAGGGGGTAGGACTTGGTTCCGGTCGCGATGGTAACATCGAAGCCTCCGGTATCCAAGATCGCGCCTCCCGCCTGGACATTGAGGTACATGGTCCCGTTGAATGGTAACGCGGGGGAAGCGGCAAACTGGAGCGTACCGCCATTGAAATTGACGCTCGAACCGGAACCGGCCCCTTCAGTAAAACCAATCACCGTACTTACCGTGCCGCCGTTGAGATTCAGCGCGCTGGCAGTGGTTGAGCCCGAGCCATACGGGTTGAAGTATACCGTCCCGTCACCATTATTAAGAAAGTTGACTGTGCCGCCATTGACTATAAGGTTACAACCACCGGTAAGGGTGCCACCACCGCCCTTCCGTTTTCCGCCGATGGCCACCCATTCTGTGCCGCCGCCCAGATTGAGCGTGCCGTTGCTGATCACCAGTGTGGTGGGAGTGCCAGAACCGGAGCCAACGTAAAACCCTCCCGCATACACCGTGCCGCTCACACTCGGCGTCGGACTGCCGGTGAAGATGGCGGTGTTGGCCGGGCCGTTGACGCTATCCCAAGGCGTACCCGACACGCCGCTCCAGTTGGAAGCGTTGGTGTCCCAGGTCGCCCCTGCGGCGCCGGTCCACGTGCCCGTCGCCGCCCCCACCGTTCCCGCCGCCAATACCATCACACTCACCGCGATCCATTGACCTAGGTTCATATTCACTGTGTTCATCATGCCCTCCCGTTTTGTTTCGCCACGCGTCTACAATCTCACATCATGGTCATTGTTCATTCGTTGCTCAGAAGCCGCGCCCTCAATAGATGCTGATCATCGTCCCCTGGGGCCTGAGCACAACCTGAAGAGTCGATCCAACAATGCTCAGGACCGGCCTGGCGGAGGGCGAGCCACCCGTAACCACGAAGTCGGCCAGGTCAACGCCGGAAGCGGTTGCCCCTGTCCAGTCGATCAGCGTGTACGGCTGATTCTTGACGATTCCTGCGGCATTGGACAATGTAACACTGACGCCCCCCGTGCCGGTGGTTCCGGTAAAGGTGCCGCCCGTGATTCGGAGTTTGCCGGTCGTCGCGCCAATCGTGTAATTCAGAGCCACACCGGTGTTCAAGGTCAAGCCGCCATTCAAGGTCAGGATCCCGTTGGTTCCCGCTCCCGGCGTCAATATCCCGCCGCTGGCAACCGTGGCCAGCCCGGTGATCGCCCCCGTCCCTCCGAGGGTCGCGTTGGTCTTGACCGACACCGCCCCCGTGCCGGTGGCTGACCCGGCGGTGTTATTCGCAAGCAACACGCCGTTGCTGACGATTGTCCCAGACCCGTTGTAGTAGGTGTTGGAGCCGCTCAAAATCTGCG
>CAIZKT010000382.1:0-10050 GCA_903933565.1 uncultured Victivallales bacterium
CAACCCTGGGCTCTGAGCCACAGCCCCGTTGGGGCAGGGACATGCACCTGAGTTGTAACCTGAGTAGTTACGGGAAAGCTGATGGCATTGCCCCTCTTCCCCCAAGTCCCCCCAGGAATCAAGAGCGACTCCCATCAGTATACACTGGTTACCTTGCACAGCAGCGACCGTTGGAAGGCCGGCGTCTGGAGGCTCAGCCGTCCCTGCGCGCAGGTTGCCGTGACCGCTGGCAGCGCGCGCTCCGACCAGGGGTCTTCATAGTCCAATCGATAGTTTCCATCCTCAAGGCCAACCAAGCTGGCTGAGGCCCCGCCGAGCCGCTCTGGCGTGATGCCGAGCCGCTCATTGAGATCGGTATTTACCTGGTTGCGGATCCAGAGCCAGGCTTTCTTCCCTGTCGTGCGCCCAAGGATCGCCACCGGGTCGGGGGCCGCGCTGTAGCGTTCGATGCGGTAGCTGAGCTCCAGGCGGTCCTTGCCGAGGGCCTCGGCCATGACCTCGTGTTTTCCCGCCGGCACGGTGAGCCGGACCTCGTCACGGTAATCCACCGTCCACTGCTGCCACTGGGCAGTGAAGGTCTGATTGGCGCCAAACTTCTTCCCCGCGGGAAAGGGTTGGCGTTTTACCTCCACGCCATCCAGGTACAGCACCAGCGCGTTGCTCTCGTCCCCCACCGAACGGTTGACCTCGACCACGAACTCGGCCTCCTGGCCGCAGTCGAGAAGGAAGGTGGGCCGCGATTTTCGCTCCGCTTTGCAGTGCAGAAACTTCTGCAGGCAGTCAGCGTCCCTGACCTGTCGCGTCACCGGGTCCACCGCGAAGCGTTCCTTTTCCATCTTTCTGAATGGCTCGCTCGCCCTTGGCGTGATGAGCATGGTACGGTAGTTCGCGGGCCCCTCGGCCGGGATGGGCTGGAGGTCTTTGATCTCGAGGTCGCGCAGCCCCGGATCGGTCATGGGGATGTCCGCGCTCCAGCGGCTGAACCTGGCGATCCATCGTGTATGGCCTTGCCTGAGCAACTCGCCCACGTACCAGTTGGCCACCCCCGCACCCGCGCCGAGGGCGCTGGAGAAAAGCGCGTTGTGGATGTGGACGCCAAGCGCATCGGCGAGCTTGCCGTTGGCGCCGCTCATGCCGTACTCGCCGAAGAAGATGGGCTTTCCGAAGGCGGCCTGGAACTCCCGCGCCAGGGCGGGGTACTCGGTCGGCGGATCCACGTAGTCATACAGGTGGATCTGGCTGAAGTCCATTTCCGGCAGCGCCCAGAGGGCCTGTTCTTTGACCGCCCCCCGCAGGTGCGTTGAGCTGGAGATGAGGCGGGGGGATGGGTCGAGGGTCCGCAGATAGTGGGCCAGAGTCTTGTGGTAGGCGATGATGGTTTCGGACTCCTTGCCAGCGCTGTCATGGGTGTTGATCTCGTTGAAGATTTCCCAGCACATGAGGTTCGGAGAGTAGCCCCAGCGGGCCACCACGTAGCGCACCCGCTGATGCACCAGGCGCTGCATCTCGGCGTTGCTCCAGAAATCCGCGGGGGTCGCGCAGGGTCCGCCGTTCTCTTGCAGTTCGTAGTGGAGGCGCCGCAAGCCGGGCGAAAACCCGCCGGAGGTGAGCGTATTCCCTTCCATCAGGCAGTGCATCACTTGGATGCCCAGGCTTTCGGCCCGCCTGTAGACCTCGTCGGTTTCCCAACAGGTGGGCTGGTGGTACCACCCCGGGCCCAGGAAACCGTTCTTCTCCACCGAGATGCCTTCGATGGCAAGGTAGTATGAGTCGGCCCGCAGGCGGACACAATTGCCGCCCGCGGCGGCTAGGCTGTCGAGATTCGCCAGGAGTTCGGTGAGCCTGCCCACCGCCACCCGGTCAGGAGGCGACCAAGTGGGAAGGAGGTTCCAGCCGATCGGGAAGAAGGCTTTGCCCGAGGCGTACTCAAAGGCCGTGGGCACCTTCCTGGAGACTCGCACCGGGCCATCCGTCCTGCCAGCAACGCATTCAAAGTTGCCGGCGGGGCCCGTGATCGTTCCCGAGCGATCTTTCGCGCTCAGCCGGTAACGATAGAGGCCCGCCTCAGAGGGAGTAAAGCGCACTTTCCAGCTCGGCGCGCCGCTGGGAAGCGCGCGGCCCTCGGCTGTCAGGGCGCAAGGAGTAGAGAAGAAGCCGGGGACGACCAGCGCCTGACCCTTTGGGGTGACAAGCTGGAGATCGACCCGGACCTCATCCGGATCGAAGGGGTTGCTGAAGGTAGCCTCGAGGGCGAAACCCAGCTCCCACTTCTGGCCCTGGGTAACCTGGGGCGGTGCCCCCTCGAGAGCGCCGATCTTGAGAGGCTGCCGCTGGATGAAGCCCTGGGCTCTCTTGAAGGCCTCGGCGGCTTCGGGACTGAAGGGAATCACCGCTGGAGTTTGAGAAAAAAGCGCGGGGACGACGAGCAGGAACAGCGCGAGCCACGGCACCGTCGGTGAAGGCACCGTCGGTGAAGGCACCGTCGCCTCAGAGTGTCGAAAGCCACGCGCTCGGAGCGCTTGTTGGTCCATGGATTTCCCCCGCCGGAGCGACTGTGGGCCTAAGACGCGGCGCTGATAATGTACTCTTGTGCAGCTGAGGGTACGTATCCTGCCGTTGCGGCGAAACGCCCCACACCCCCACTCCGCGTTGGCGGTCGCTGGCGCGCGGACCTAGAGTACCATCGACGGTTGCCCTTTAGCCAGGCGTAATGGGGAGGCTGATTGAACATGCAGGTACAGGTCCGCAGAGAACCGATCTTTCGCGCTCCACGTGAACCCTTAGCCGTTTACTGCCATAATCTTGCCTATTGTTCACGCCAGGGTGGCAAGATGGTCATGTCTCGAGTCGGAGTTGATACCCAAGGATTACCCATCGACGAATGGATGAAGATGGTGGACCATAACCACCGCTCCATCTCCCCTGATTATGGACGAAATTGGCAGAGGCAAGGAGCGTTGGTATTGAGCGGTCCTTTTGCCGACGGTTGCCTGCAAAATGCCTGGATGCATTTTCTGGATCCTGACAAGGGTCTACTGATAGCGGTTTTTACCAAGTCTGTTCCGCATGAAAAAACAAAGGAACGGAATACTAAAGTCTATTACGAGATTTCACGAGACGAAGGGGACACCTGGAGTCCGGCGCGCCAGATCATTCATCCCGGCCGTGAATACAACGAGGAGCACTGGATGCCGGGCGTAACCTGCGGCCAACAGGACGTCAGGGCGGATATGGCGCCTTTCGCCAAGTTAGACGATGGCACGATCGTCTGCGGTTTTGCTTGCAGTGACCCACGCATGTTTCTCGGGGCGGAGCGCGTCCTTCCGACGGTGGTTTTTTTGCGGGGCCGCTGGCATAGCGATCTGACCGATCTGTCTTGGGAAATCGGCGCGAGTATTGCGGTGCCGGATACCGTAGGGTGTGGGGTTTGTGAGCCCGACCTGGTTCACTTGGGAGGTCAGCGGCTTTTCACTACCCTGCGTTGCCAAGGCAATGAAGAAAAAGGGATCTACAGCAGCCGCCAGGCGGCGCTTTCGGAAGATGGCGGCCAAACCTGGAGCCAGCCCTGGCCATTGAGCTATGACGATGGAACCCCGGTCTACGTGCCGGCAGCCTTTGCAGCCTTTGAACGCCAGCCGGAAACGGGAAGGGTTTTCTGGTTTGCCAATATTCTGGACAAACCCGTCTACGGACAGACCCCGCGGTACCCGCTATCCATGGCAGAACTGGACACCCGTAGCCTTTGTCTGATCAAGGATTCGGTGACGGTCATTCAAGCCAGGCCGGAAGGCTATCCTGACACTGCCCGATACAGCAATTTCGGCCATTACGTGGATCGGCAGACCGGCGAGTTTGTGCTCTTGGTTGGGGAAGAATTCTGGTTTACCGGTAAATTCAAGACCGATTACGAAACGGCTGACTATTGCGCCCATCGAATCCGGATTTGTGGGTGAGCACGATGCAGAGACCAGGCGACCGGACGACGCAGCGCAACGCCTGCATCGTTTGGAGATCCTGCGAACTCCGCCAGGCCGAAGCTCAGGGTTGCCCGAGTCTTCGCTCCGCCCTGTCGTCCGCGCCGATCCATTCCAGCGTGGCCCGCACGGGCCTGTGGTCGGAGGTCAGCGCATCGGCGATGACCTCCATGGTCTGGACTTGCCAGGCCCCAGCCGGTCCGGCGAGGATGTAGTCAATGCGCTCCGTGGGCGCATCCGCCGGGTAGGTCGTGGGTCCGGCCAGACTGGCGCTGGCCTGCCAGGCGGCAACGAGGCTCTGGACCAGCCCACTGTCGGGGGTGGAGTTGAGATCTCCAGCCAGGACGAAGGGCACGCCGCGCCGCTCCACGGCGCGCTTGATCAGCGGCAGGGAGAGCTGGCGCTGGCGGGCCTCCAGATCCAGGTGCGTGGCGCAGAAGCGCAGCGGCCCGCCGGCCCAGATGAGGTCCACCGTCAGCAAACAACGCGGTTCCTGGCCGGGCAGAGGCAGCGTGGACCAGAGGGTGACGGGGAGCCGGCTCAACACCAGGATGCCGTACAGGCCGCCCTGGAGCGGAATGGCGGGAGCGAAGCAGGGGGTCATGCCGGTCAGGCGCGCCAGCTCGTCGGCCTGGTTGAGGTTGCCGCTGCGGGCGCACCCCACATCGACCTCCTGGATGGCCACGATGTCGCAATCCAGAGCCCTGACCACGGCCGCGCTGCGGGCGAGGTCCAGCCGGCCATCCAGGCCCAAACCGTGGCGGATATTGAAGGTGGCAACCCGAAGAAGCATAGCCAGGCTCAACGCACCACGATATTGACCAGGCGAACCGGCACGGCGATCACCTTAACCACCGTCTTCCCCTCAAGCAGACTGCTGACCTTGGCGTCGGCCCGGGCCGCGGCTTCCATCTGTGCCGCGGTGGCGTCGGCTGGCACCATCATCTTGGCGCGCGGTTTGCCCTGGATCTGGATGACGATCTCGACCTCCGCTAGCCGCAGTTTGGCCGGGTCATGGACCGGATAGGGCTCATGCGCCAGCGAGCTCGTGTGGCCAAGGCGCTGCCAGAGCTCTTCGGTCAGGTGCGGCGCGTAGGGCGCCAGCAGCAGGACAAACGCCTCCATGGCGGCGCGGTTGCGCTTCTCCGCCTTGCCAAACTCGTTCATGAAGACCATCATCTGGCTGATGGCTGTGTTGAAGTTCAGCGTGGCGGTATCCTCTTCGACCTTGGCAATCGTCTGGTGCAGCAGGCGCTCCTGCTCCGGCGTCATGGGGGCATCGCCGATGGCCCGGGAGAGCGCGCCATCGGCGCCAACGATCATCTTCCAGACGCGATGCAGGAAGCGATATACGCCTTCGATGTCGCGCGTCTGCCAGGGCTTCATCGCCTCCAGCGGCCCCATGAACATCTCGTACATGCGGAAGCTGTCGGCCCCGTATTCGGCGACGATCTCATCGGGGTTCACCACGTTCTTGAGCGACTTCGACATCTTGGCAGGAAACTCCGTGAGCTCCTCGCCAGTGGGCTTGCTGAAGAAGGCGCCGTCGCGTTTCTCCACCTGATCGTTGGGAACCAGTCCGCCCCGGGCGTCGCGATAGGCCATCCCCAGGATCATGCCCTGATTGATCAGACGCTGGAAGGGCTCCTTGGTGCTCACAAAGCCGAGATCAAAGAGGACCTTGTGCCAGAACCTGGCGTAGAGCAAGTGCAGGACCGCGTGCTCGGCGCCCCCGACGTACAGATCAACCGGCATCCAGTAGCGTTCCTTGCCGGGGTCCCAGGGCGCCGTGTTGTTGCCGGGGTCGAGGTAGCGCAGGTAGTACCAGCAGGACCCCGCCCACTGGGGCATGGTGTGCGTCTCGCGGCGGCCGCGTTGGCCGGTCTTGGGGTCGACGTAATCCAGCCAGGCGCCGGCATTGGCCAGGGGCGATTCGCCAGTGCCCGAGGGGGTGATGTCGTCCATCTCGGGCAGGAGTACCGGCAACTCCTCATCGAGCAGCTTGATGGTGCCATCTTCCATGTGGGCGACAGGGAAGGGCTCGCCCCAGTAGCGCTGCCGGCTGAACAGCCAGTCGCGGAGTTTGTAGTTGACCATGCGCCGCCCGATGCCCTGACGCTCCAGCCAGGCGGTGATCGTGGCGGTGGCATCGGCCTGGGCCAGGCCGTCAAGGCTGACCTCAGCGTTGGCGCTGCGGATCATGCAGCCTTCGCCAGGCCAGCAGGCGGCGCCCGCCAACACGTCCGCCACCGTCACCCCGGCCGCGGCCGCGACCTGCGCTTCCGGTTCCATGATGCAGCGGATGGGGATGTCGAAGCGGCGGGCGAACTCGAAGTCGCGCGTGTCGTGCGCCGGGACGGACATGATGGCGCCGGTGCCGTAGCCCATCAGGACATAGTCGCTGATCCAGATCGGGATACGCTCACCGTTCACAGGGTTGAGGGCATAGCTCCCCAGGAATACCCCCGTCTTCTCGGTGCTCAGTTCGGTGCGGTCCATGTCGCTCTTGACCAGGGCCTCCTGCCGGTAGGCGGTCACTTCCGCCAGCCGTTCCGGGGCGGTGATCTGCTCCACCAGCGGGTGCTCGGGAGCGAGGACCATGTAGGTAGCGCCAAAGAGCGTGTCCGGTCGGGTGGTATAGACCCGGATAGTGGCGTCCTGCCCGTCCACCCGGAAGTCGACCTCGGCCCCGGTACTCTTGCCAATCCAGTTGCGCTGCATCTCCTTGATGCCTTCAGGCCAGTCCAATCCTTCCAGGTCGTCAAGCAGGCGCTCGGCGTACGCGGTTATCTTCAACACCCACTGCTTCATGGGTCTGCGTACGACCGGGTGATTGCCGCGTTCGCTGCGACCGTTGATGACCTCTTCGTTCGCCAACACCGTGCCCAAGACCGGGCACCAGTTGACCGGGATCTCGCCGACGTACGCCAGCCCCTTCTTATACAATTGGCAAAAGATCCACTGGGTCCAGCGGTAGTACTGCGGATCCGTGGTGTTGATCTCGCGGTCCCAGTCATAGCTGAAGCCGAACGACTGGATCTGCCGCCGGAAGCTGTCGACGTTCTTACGCGTGGTGACCCGGGGGTGCGTCCCGGTCTGCATGGCATACTGCTCCGCGGGCAGGCCGAAGGCATCCCAGCCCATCGTGTGCAGGACGTTGTAGCCCTTCATGCGCTTGTAGCGGCAATAGATGTCGGTGGCCGTATAGCCCTCGGGGTGGCCGACATGCAGGCCCGCCGCGCTGGGGTAAGGGAACATGTCCAGCACGTAGAGCTTGGCGCGGCTGGCATCGCGATCAACCGCCTTGAAGGTCTTCTGGGCCAGCCAGAAGGCCTGCCACTTGGGCTCGATTACAGACGGATTGTAGACGGCTACTGCATCACTCGACATACCTGTCTCCACGGCCACGGTCGCCACCTGCTCATACCCTCGCCCTGGTGCTGAGCAAAGAGCGTAGTTTACCGCCGATTCAGCAAAGCGCCAAGAGGGTCAGCGAGACGGGGCCGTGGGGGCCGCGCGGCGCCTCTGAATATGGAGTGCGCGCGGCAGAGGCCCCGCCAGGGGCCGCGACGCCGCTATGGCCGACGTGGGCAACGCGGGCGGCGCGGGCGGCGCGTTTCAGCCAAAGCGGTGTCGTGCCCGCCGTCCGGCGGGCGTTGCCACCGCGGTCCAAAGGGCCGCGGCCACCAGTCCGTAGGGGCGGCGCCTCTGAATATGGAGGGTCAGCGCGTGCAAAAAACCAAAGTAGCTGCGCGGGTTGCTGATCACGAGGGTGGCGCTGCCGGTACCGCGGCGCGGCGACCTCGGTGCCGGCCGAGTTCAGCAAGGCGACTTCGTAGTTGGTCGGCAGTTGGCTCAGGGTCACGCGAATCCAGGAACGTCCATACGGCACCGTCAGCCCGAAGACATCCACATCGCCGGCGCTGTGCAGCGACAGGGGCAGGGGCATGAAGGAGCCGTTGACGACATCGGCAGTCCAGGGGGTGGCGGTCGCGGTGGTCTCATTCGGTTCGTACCCATCGCCGTAGGTGTAGGCGACGGTGACGGTGTAGTTATGCACCTGGGACATCGGCCCGAGGTCGTTCAGGACGAGGCTGACGGTCTGCGGGTACTCCGTGGTGATCTTCATGACGTAGACGCCGTTGAGGACCGAGGTGAAGGTGTCGTTTGTGGTCACCTGCTGCGGCCCGGTCACCGTGATGGTTGTGGTGCAGCGCGGCGGACAGAAGACGCTGACCCGGTCGGACGGGTCATCGGCAATGCCGGGGTTGGTTGGGTTGAGCTGGTAGGTGCTGCCGCTGTGCGACGTCGTGCCCGGAGCCAGGAGCTTGCCATCGTCGGTCTCCGTGCCGGAGTAGTTCCAGTTCAGCGGCATGACCTGGAACGAGGTCGTGGCATTCCCCAGGAAGAGGGTGCCCTGCGCCACAAGCACTTCGGCCCGGTAGAGGCCCAGGTTGGCCGTGCCGCTGAACGATAGGGTGGGGACCGCGGTCGTTTGCTGCACCTCGGAATTGCCGGGATTACGCACGGTCCAGCGGTAGGAGGCCCCGGCCGGAACCGGAGTTACGGAGGCCGTGAGGGTAACGGACTCGCCGGGGCGAAGCTGGTTCGGGGCGCAGGTCAGCGTGGCCACCGGGGGCGGCGGCACGGTGAGGGTCTGGGTCCACTCGCCGAGGACCGCTTGACTGATGAAGTGCAGGAGCTGGACCCGGACCGGGTAGTCGCCCGGGCGCCGGTAGGAATGGAGCCAGTCCACGTTCGCCAGGGCGCCGCCCCGCTTGTAGTATTTGAATAAAGCGTGGATCCTTTCCTCGGAGCCGTCACCGTAGTTGATCACCCACATGACCTCGTCGTTGTCGTCGATGTTGTCGGCTTCCGGGATGGTTGTCGTCAGGTCGTAGGCGTACACCTGGGAGCGGTAGTCGACGATCCATGTGGCTCGCCGCGGCTGAACCGCCAGGGTGGCGTAGAGACTGGAGTAGGTGATCTGGACCGGGCACGATCCCGTGCCGAACTGGCCGGCGTTGACGCCGACCAGGTACAGCCGCTCATCGTTCCTTACCGTGACGACCTGAGACGGACGAGTGCTGGTCATGGTAACGCGCTTGGTGGCCGTCTGGTACGCTTGTCCCGCGGCCACCTGCCAGAGGTCGAAGGCCGTGCGCGAGTTCGCGGCCCGGTTGCCGCTGTACTCCGCCTCCAGCCGCACGGCGCGCGTCGGCCCCATGTTGATGTCAAAATCCACCCTGGCGCCCTGCATGCCGCCGATGCACTCACTGCCGAGGTTGAAGTTCTGGATGTAGGCGGCCCCCCGGTTGAACCGGTACGTAGCGATCTGGATACGGTCCGGGTGGTGCCCCAGGTCGTGGGGCAGCGGAGAGGCCGGGGAGAAGTGAATCCAGGCCAAGAAGTCACGGTAGTGTTCGTCCAGAAATCTGCCCGTCAGGTCGTAGAGGGCGAGACTCAGGTTCACTTGGGCCGTTCCGGCGGTGCCATCCTTGATCCAGAGCAGCCGCATGTTGTCCCATAGCGCCTTGGTGGAGAACCCCGGGTAGGCCTGGGCGATGTACTCGAACAGCCAGGCCGCCGCGTACTTGTGGGTGTCGTCGCCCACGATGAAGATTCTGAAGTTCCAGGTGTCATGACTGATGGCCGCATCGAAGAAGGCGCTGGGATCCACGCCGCTCGCAGGGTAGAACGTCTGCATCTGGTAGGTCATGTAGGTCAGGTCGCCGGTGACCTCGCTCCGGGCGGCGTAAACAGCCAGCATCTCCATCAGCCACTTCTGCGCCCAGTTCATGTTCATGGAATTGAGCAGAGAGTTCTCAATGGCGTGGAACAGTTCGTGGGCGCAGGTGTCGGCCACGGCAATACCACCATCTGTGGGACGCGTGGGCGGGGGGTCTGTCCTGGAGTGGCTGGGGATGTAAATGTTGACCTGTGCAATAAGGATGGGCCGTGGTATTCAGCCCCAAAGGGGCGTTCCGGGCGCCCAGGGCAACGCCCTGGGTACCCGTCTACAGCGCGGATTGAGCCCTGAAGGGGCGGACCATGCGGCCTCGGTGCGGAGGTATGG